>JAGQHR010000686.1 GCA_020431745.1 Candidatus Eiseniibacteriota bacterium | reverse complement strand
AGCATCCGTCATCCCGACTTTCCGTATTACGGCCTCATCGAGGAGAGCTTCCATCGCATGACGACCGGGCAGTTCCACCGCGGTGGACCCGTGTACTACTACCTGCCGGTCATGCTGGGTGTTTGCTTCGCATGGAGCGTGCTCGTACCCGGAGCGATCGTCTGGGCCTGGCGCCGGCGGGAGCGGTGGACGAGCGCCGATCGACTCCTCGTGGTCTGGGGTCTTGTGGTCGTGGTCTTCTTCTCTCTCTCCAAGTCCAAGCTGCCGGGGTATGTCCTCCCGGCCGTGGTCGCCTTGAGCATGCTGATCGCCCGGCTCTTCGATCGCGCCCTCGCCACGGTGCGCAATTCCGCGGCGGACCTGGTGCGGCGAACCAATCTCGGGCTGATCATCGGGGCGCTGCTCCCGATGGCGTGGCTCCTGTTGGAAGTCCTCCGTCCCGGCTGGATTTCCGGAGCGTTCGGGATCGACAGCCGGGACTACGTCCGTAGTCGCGTTTTTTTTCCGGGAGCGCTCGTGGTCCTGGGGCTCATCGTCGCCCTGTCCGTGATCGGGCTCCGCCGCCGCAGCGTGACGGCGCTCTTCGGGGCGTACCTCGTGTTTCCGTTGTGCCTGCTCACCATCGACTTTGGTGGTCTGCGCACCTACGCCGACGGGACCTCGTCGAAGGGGTTGGCCCGGGAAGTCGCGACGATCGCCCCCCAGGCGTCCGTCGCGATGCTGGAGTGCTACGCGAACGGCTTGGCGTACTATCTGGGCCGTTCGCCCGTGCTGGTCACCCGGGACGGCAGGGAGACGACCAGCAACTACGTTCCGTTCTACCTCGAACGCCAGGCGGAGTGGCCTGCGCCGGTCGTCCCGCACAGCGAGCTGGCGGCTTGGTTGGCCCAGCGCGAAGGCGCCTTGCTCGTGCTCGCGCGCAAGCGCGGACGGGACGAGCTGAACAGGATTGCGAATCAGGAGGGCGCCGCGCCGGCTCGGGAGATCACTCCTGGGTGGTGGGCCGCCCTTCTTCCGTCGCGGGGAGGTTCTTGATCCCACCATGTGCGGTGTCTGCGGAGTCGTGACCGGAAACCGCGTGGACGATGGAGTGCGCGCGCGCGTCGAGGCGATGACACGCCTGCTGCGACACCGTGGCCCCGACGACACCGGTGTGATCGGCGACGCCCGGGCCGTGCTGGGATCGAACCGGCTCGCGATCCGCGGGGATGACACGGGCCATCAGCCGCTGGTGGACCCGGAGACCGGCGTCATCGTCGTCTGCAATGGCGAGATCGACAATCATCAGGAGATCCGCGACCTCCTCCGGGAGCGGGGCCGGGAGACGATCGGTTCGAGCGACGTGTCGATCCTGCCCGGACTCTATCTCGAGAGGGGAGAAGACTTCGTCGAGGAGCTGCGCGGGACCTTCGCCGTAGCCGTCTGGGATCCCCGGGACGGAAAGCTCCTGTTGGCGCGCGACCCGGCCGGAGAGCGCCCGCTCTTCTATCGGGAAGCCCCGGGTGAGGTGGCGTTCGCGACGGAGCTCTCCGCACTCGTTTCCGCCTGTTCGGATGCGCGCTCGCTCGATCCCGACGCCCTCGCAGGCTACCTGCAGTTCGGCTGCTTCCAGGCGCCTCGCAGTCCCTTCGCGCGCATCCGCAAGGTGGCTCCCGCGGAGCGCATCTGCTTCTGGCTTCCGACCTCGGCCGATCGACGCGTCGAAAGCATCCGCAAACGGTTCTGGAGATGGCCGGTCGGTTCGGTGCCCAAGCGCGAGGCCGATCTGAACGCCTTCGACCCTGTTTTCCGGGAGGCCGTGCGTCGCCAGACGGCGTGCGACGTCGACTTCGGACTCTTCCTCAGCGGAGGCGTCGACTCCTCGCTCATTGCCGCCGTGGCGCGTTCGCTCCACCCCGGTGCCAAGCTGCCGGCATTCACACTCCGGTTCGATCAACCGTCCTACGACGAAGGCGGAGCCGCGACGGAGGTGGCCTCCCGATTCGCCCTCGTCATGCACGAGGTCTGGGTGCGGGCGGAACACTTCCCGCAAAGAATCCGCGAGCTCGTGCGCCTGGTGGGCGAGCCTTTGGCGGACCCGGCCTGGGTGCCTGTCTCGTTGTTGGCGCAGCGGGCCGCGCAGGAGGTGAAGCTCGTGCTCGGCGGCGAGGGGGGGGACGAGATCTTCGGCGGCTATCCCACGTACCCGGGGGCGCTCCTGGCCCGCGGCTACGAGCGATGGCCAGGGTTCGTGCGGCGCATGACGGCGGGGTTCGTTCGCCGTTGGCCCGACAGCGATCGCAAGGTGACGGTGTCGTTCCTGCTCAAGCGATTCGTCGACGGGGCCGGGATGGAACCGGTGGCCCGCCATCTGCTGTGGACCTCCAATCTCGCTCCAGGGCTGTTGCAGAGACTCGGGATCGAACCGCTGCCCACGGAGCCGACATCCCCCGGAGAGATGCTGGATGTCCTGCAACGGCACGACCTGGAGACGACCCTGGCAGAGGGACTCCTCACCAAGTCCGATCGGGCGGCCATGGGGTGGGCACTCGAGTCCCGGGCGCCGTTTCTCGATCGGGAGGTCATGGAGTTCGCCGCGACCTTGCCGCCGCGGGAGCGGGTCGATCGTCTGCAGACCAAGCCGTTCCTCAAACGCTACGCGCTGCGCTATCTCCCTCGCGCCATCGTGCACCGGCGTAAGCGCGGGCTCTCCGTTCCCCTGAGCGCCTGGCTGCGCGGTCCGCTCGAG
>JAGQHR010000685.1 GCA_020431745.1 Candidatus Eiseniibacteriota bacterium | reverse complement strand
CGTGCCGGGAGCGCAGCCGAGCGGCTCGATCGACGTGCCGACCCCCGCGGAAGCGCTCCGGGCTCTTTCGGTGTTGGCGCGTCTCGACCAGATGCGGGGGATTCGCCATTGGTGGGATCCGGAGCTCGGCGCCGGATTGAGGGACCTGGTCCGCCAGGTCGGCGCCGGCGGTTCGAGTGCGGGGACGGAGCCTCCCGCCCGTAGGCCTGCTCCCGCCCCGAGGAAACCGCCGGTTCCGCGCGCATCGGCCGACCCGTCGGTTCCGCCCGTCCCTCCCTCGCCGACCGGGAGCTCCAAGGCCGGAAGCCCGGGCGGCTCCGCGACGCGTCCGCAATGGGCTATGCCTCCGCTCGCGATCGGCCGGGATCCGGACTGGAACGAGCGGCTGGAAGCGGTGGCGCGCAATGCTTCATCCTGTGTCGCCTGCGCGCTTTGCAAGACGCGCGACAAGGTGGTCTTCGGAGTCGGGTCCGCCCATGTCCCCCTGGTCTTCGTAGGGGAAGCCCCAGGTGCCGATGAGGACCGGCAGGGTATCCCGTTCGTGGGCAAGGCGGGACAGCTCCTCACCCGGATCATCGCGGCGATCGGGCTCGATCGGGACGAGGTCTACATCTGTAACGTTCTCAAGTGCCGCCCTCCGGGGAATCGGAATCCGGCTCCCGACGAGATCGCCAAGTGCACGCCGTTTCTGGAAGAGCAGATGGACATCCTGCGGCCCAAAGTCATTTGCACTCTCGGGTTGTTCGCGAGCCAGTTCCTTCTCGAAACGCAGTCTCCGATCGGCAAGCTTCGGGGGCGGGTCTTCGAGTATCATGGCGTTCCGGTGATTCCGACCTATCATCCTGCCGCGCTCCTGCGCAATCCGGGCCTCAAGGCCGCGGTGTGGGAAGACGTTCAGCTGGTACGACGCACGCTCGACGCATGAGATGCTGCGGTCGGACCCGGGATGGGTCGCGATCGCCGGGCAGCCGTCGGATTGAGGCAATCGAAGACGAGGGATCGTCGTACGCGAGCCGCTGGGGTAGCGGCCGAGAGGTCAGGACATGGCAGGGTTCGAAACGGGCGGTGCAGTGCGCACGCTCAATCCCGGCTCGGGACGTCTTCCCCCACAAGCGATCGAAGCCGAGCAGTCGGTGCTCGGGGCGATGCTCCTGGAAAAGGAGGCGATCGGTCGCGCCGCAGAAATCCTCACTCCCGAGTCGTTCTATCGCGACGCCCATCGCAAGGTCTTCGAGGCGATCGTCGCGCTCTATGAAAAGGGAGAGTCCGCGGATCTCATCACGGTAACGGAGGAGCTGCGGCGTCGGGGCCAGCTCGAAGCGGTCGGAGGCGCGGCGTTCCTTTCCTCGATGCTCGACCTCGTGCCGACGGCGGCCAACGTCGCGTTCCATGCCGAGCTCGTGCTCGAGAAAGCGGTGCTCCGCAAGCTCATCGAAGTCGCGACCAGTATCGTGCAGAAGGGATACGACGCGACCGACCGTTCCGGCGAAATCATCGATCAGGCCGAGGAGATGATCTTCGGGATCGCCGATCCTCGTCTCCGCAAAGGGTTCACCTCGCTCAAGGAGCTGCTCCCGCCCGCGGTGCGGATGATCGAGGAAGTGGTCGAGCGCAAGCGCGCGGTGACCGGGGTGCCCAGCGGCTTCCTCGATCTGGACAAGATGACGGCCGGCTTCCAGAAGTCCGACCTGATCATCGTCGCCGGGCGTCCCTCGATGGGGAAGACGGCCTTCGCGCTCAACCTCGCGGAGTTC
This sequence comes from Candidatus Eiseniibacteriota bacterium, assembly GCA_020431745.1. Classification (GTDB taxonomy): domain Bacteria; phylum Eisenbacteria; class RBG-16-71-46; order CAIMUX01; family CAIMUX01; genus JAGQHR01. The sequence goes on along the minus strand of JAGQHR010000685.1, from coordinate 976 downwards.
GCCGCGGCGCACGAGAACGTCCCGGTCGGGGTCTTCTCGCTGGAAATGAGCCAGGAGCAGCTCGTGATGCGTCTGCTCAGCTCGCAGGCGCGCATTCCGTCCCACCGGCTCCGCACCGGCTATCTGCGCCCCGAGGAATGGGAAGGGCTGGCCCAGGCGGCGGGAGTGCTCTCCGAGGCGCCGGTCTTCATCGACGATACGCCCGCCATCACGGCCACGGAGATGCGTGCCAAGGCCCGTCGGCTCAAGAAGGAGCACGACATCGGTCTCATCGTCGTCGACTACCTCCAGCTCATGCGCGCGGGCACGAAGGTCGAGAGCCGCGAGAAGGAGGTCAGCGAGATCAGCCGCTCGCTCAAGGCGCTGGCCAAGGAGATCTCGGTTCCGGTGATCGCGCTCTCCCAGCTCTCGCGCGCGGTGGAGCAGCGTGACGACAAGCGTCCGATGCTCTCCGACCTTCGCGAGTCGGGCGCGATCGAGCAGGATGCCGACCTCGTGCTCTTCGTCTTTCGCGAGGAGTTCTACAAACCGGAAAAGCAGGAAGTCAAAGGGATGGCCGAGATCATCGTCGGCAAGCACCGCAACGGTCCGACCGGGCGGGTGCATCTCACGTTCGTGGGAGAGCTCGCGCGTTTCGAGAGCTACTCCGAGCGGAGCTTCGAGTCGGACGACGATCCGTTTTGATGGATTGCCGAACGGAGTCGCGAGTCCGAGATGCTCTGTCTTGATAGATCTCCGAACGGAGTCGCGAGTCCGAGACGATCCGTTTTGCTGGATGTGATTGACCTCCGAGGGGCGCGAAGAAGGAGCGACGATGGCGCGCGTGGGCGGCAGGACCGACAAAGGCCCCAAGAAGCCTCGAGTGGTCTTTCTCTGCAGCGACTGTGGGGACACCTCTGTCCGTTGGTTCGGGCAGTGCCCGAGCTGTGGGGCGTGGAACACGCTCAAGGAGTTTCATCCTCCGGCGGATTCGGAG
>JAGQHR010000684.1 GCA_020431745.1 Candidatus Eiseniibacteriota bacterium | reverse complement strand
GCTCCTACGGGATACGTGTCACGGGCTCCGGGCGCGAGGGCCTCCGGGCGTGCCGTGAGCGCTGCCCGACGGCCCTTCTTCTGGACTACCTCCTGCCCGACATGGACGGCATCGAATTCCTCGAGAACCTGAGGGATCCCTCGCTGCTCAGGGAGTCGATCGAGCCGTTGGTGATCGTGAGCACCGGTCAGGGAAGCGAGGAAATCGCGGTGCGCTGCCTGAAGCTGGGTGCCTACGACTACCTGGTGAAGGAGAACCTGACGGGCCAGGAGCTCCATCGGACGATTCGCGCCGGCCTCATCCAGCGGGATCTCGAACGACGCCTGCGAGAGAAGCAGGACGAGCTGGAGAGCTTCGCCTTCGTCGCCGCCCACGATCTGCGCGCGCCGCTGCAGAAGATCAGCAGCTTCTGTGAGATCCTCGAAATGCGAAGCGACGGCGCCGATCCGGAGACCGCGGACATCCTGACCCGCATTGTCCGGAGCACGACGCGGATGCGCCGACTGGTGGACGACCTGCTCGCCTACGCCCGCGTGGGACGCTTCTCCGTTCAGTCCTCGGTCCATCTCGATGAAGTCGCATCCACCGCGCTCTCCAACCTGGAAGAGTTGATTCGGCGGAGCAGTGCCAACGTCCAGATCGACCCCCTGCCTGAAGTGGAGGGGGATGCTGCCGCGCTCGTCACATTGCTCCAGAATCTCATCGGCAACGCCGTCAAGTTCCAGCCCGCGAGTCAGGCACCGTTCGTGCGGGTGACCTGCGAGGAGGACGGGGATCAATGGGTGTTTTCGGTCCTCGACAACGGGATCGGGATCGCGCCGAAGGATCGCGAGCGCGTGTTCGCGCCGCTGGAACGCGCGCAGTCGCAGGACGTCTATGAGGGGAGCGGGATCGGTCTCGCGGCCTGTCGTCGCGTCATCGAACACCACCGAGGCCGGATCTGGATCGCCGAACCCGACGGACCGGGTACCCGGATCCGCTTCACGCTTCCGCGCCGGCAGGAACAGGTCGATGACGCTCCGGAGGCGCTCGCCGCCTGAGCTTCGACGCGTTGCATTCTGCAAGGATCGCCTGCCGCTTTTTGCCCACGCGAAGTCGATGACTTCGTGCGTAGTTCCACGTAGTCCGCTCTCAATCTCTTTCTGGAATGCGCCGAAAACAACGGAGTAACGAGGCTTCGATGGGCTCAGCGAAGATCAGGGGAGACCGACTTTGGACATCCGAACGATCCTGTGCGTCGAGGATCAGGACTTCGACGCGGAAAGCCTGCACCGGAACCTGCGACGGGTTCTCACGGCCGATCTGGCCTTCCACCACGCGCGTTCGCTCACCTCGGCTCGGGAGTTCCTGAATCGGGAGGACCGAATCGAGGCTCTCTTCGTCGATCTCGAGATCGACGGCTCCAGCGGACTCGAGCTCGTGCGCGAGCGACGGCGGGCCGGGGATCTGCGTCCGATGATCATGGTGACCGGCCACGGGGACGAAGCGATCGCGGCCGCGTGCCTGAAGGCCGGAGCCGACGACTATCTTCCAAAGTCCCACCTGGGTCCGGCCACGATTCGGCGGGCCCTCACCCACGCGCAGTCGGAGCGAGAGCGCCGGACCGCACAGGAGCAGCTGCGGCAGCAAAAGCGGCACCTGGAGGACCTCCTGGTGCTGGCAGAGCAGGGTGCCCGGGCCAAGGCCGCGTTCCTCGCCAACGTGACCCACGAGCTCCGAACTCCCCTCACCGCGATTCTCGGAAGTGCCGAGAGCCTGCTGGAAGATCGTCTTTCCGACGCCGAGCGCATGACCGCGCTGCAGGCGATCTCCACGGGTGGAAAGCATCTCCTGTCGCTGATCAGCGACGTCCTCGACCTGTCCAAGAGCGAGGCCGGAGCGCTGGAGGTTTCTCCCGAGGTCGTGGAAGTCGCGCAGATCGTTCGTGACCTCGACCTCCAGATGCGTCCCCTCATCGAAGGCAAGGGACTGAGGTTCGAGATCGTGGTGGCGGATGATACGCCCCGATCGGTGATCACCGACGGGTTGCGTTTCCGGCAGGTGCTCATCAATCTTCTCGGCAACGCAGCGAAGTTCACGACTCGCGGCAGCGTTCTCCTGACGGTGTCGCTGGACGAGTCGTTGGCCGAGCCGCGGTTGGCCGTGGCGGTCAGCGACTCCGGACTCGGCATGTCCGAGCGCAGGTTGGAACGGATCTTCGAGCCTTTCGTCCAGGCCGACTCTTCGATCTCACGAAACCACGGGGGCACGGGGTTGGGGCTCAGCATCACGCGAGAGCTGGTCGCGCTGCTCGGTGGCGACATCTCCGTCGCGAGCCAGCTCGGCCGGGGCTCGACCTTCCGGGTGCGCGTTCCGGTCGGGGGCGTCCCCACGGGAGTTCCGCGCCAGAGAGGGGCCACCGGGATGGATGTTCTCGGTCCGACGGATCTCGCCACCCGTCGCTGGAGGGGGGGCGCCCTCGTGATCGATGACTCGGGAGTGGCGCGCAAGATCGCGGTGCGGCTGCTCCGTCAGCAGGGATTCGATGTCGTCGAGGCCGGGAGCGCGATCGAGGGGCTCGATCGTTTCACGGAGATGGATGGCACCTGCCGGCTCGTCCTCGTCGATCTGCAGATGCCACGCGTCGACGGTGCGGAGACCGCGCGCCGCTTCCGCGACCGCGGGTATGGCGGAGCTCTGGTCGCGATGAGTGCGAGCCCCAGCTACGAGGAGATCGCGCTCGCCGCAGGTTGTGACGCG
>JAGQHR010000683.1 GCA_020431745.1 Candidatus Eiseniibacteriota bacterium | reverse complement strand
GCGGACGCCTCCACCGGGAGGCGCTGGAAGCGCGACTCTTCCACGTCCCGTTCCAGTACTTCCGTGCGCACGCGCGCGCGGGCCGCGACATCGGAGTCCTGCGAGATCGCGCGGAGATCGAGGACGTGCAGGGCGCCTCCGCGAATCGCGTCCGGCACCCGCATCTGAACGAAGAATGTCCGGGATTCGCCCGGCTCCAGCGCGATGCGGTCGGACTCGATGTGAACCGGCCAGTCCGGCACCGACTCGGACTCGAGCTCGACCACGTCGGACTCGTTTCCGTCGTTTTGCGCAGAGAACGAGACCTCGATCTCTTCGCCGGCGCGCGCCTGCAGCTGAGGCGTAGAGGCGATCAGAGTGAGTCCGTGACGACCGCGGACCGAGATGCCGCGGATCGCGATGGCCTCGATCTGTGCCTCGGTCGGCTCCGACAACACGAAGGTCGCGTCGTAGGCGCTGTCCGGACGCGCCTGTTCAGGAACCCAGACCGTGAAGGGGATGACGCGCTCGCTTCCCGGGGCCAACGAAATCACCCGTTCCGTGGCGAGCGCCCGCCATTCCCGCGGCGGCGTGAAGCGAATCCGTACGTCGCGCCAAGGAGCGTTGCGTTCGGCCTCATACTGGATGCGGCAGCTCACGGTGCTGAATGCTCCGGGGTCCGCGGGTGCGGCCTCCAAGCTGGAGAAGATCAGTCCCTGTCCACGGACGGGCTGGCCCCCGATCGCACCGAGACCGAACAGGACGAGCAAGCCGAGCCGGAGGGGCCACGCTAGGGTCCGGCGGCAGGCGAAGGGGTGCATCCTCGGTTGATCGGGGGGGGGCGCTTCGATGCGGGTGTCGGTTGGGGTCGAACGGAGGCGTCGGCCGACGAGACCGATCTCGGTGAGGAGATCGGTGGCGTCTCGCGCCTCCTCCGCGTGGGCCGCCTCAGTAGGGAGCGACGTGGAAGAGCAGACCGAGATCGTATGCCCCCGCTTCCGTAAGCCAGTCGATCCGGACGCGCACGTCCAGGAGGACTCGGGCATTGCCACCTGCGGGGTCTGCCAGTACGAGCGTCTCATTCTCGTCGAGGCCGCGATAGTCGGCGGCCGGAGCCTCATCCAGTTTCCATTCCAGGTCCGAGCAGAGCTTGCCCGTCCCTTCGGCCATGAACACGGGCCGATCCGCACGCAGGAACAGCGCCCATCCGCGCGGGTCGGTCTTGGGGACGGTGATGTCGATCAGGATGGCGAAGTGACCGCGCGCCGGGTCCAGCTCGCTGTAGCTGGCGTCGAGATCCCTCTCGGTCACGAGCGGCATCAACACGCGTTGCGTTTCCACGCGCAGGGACGGTGCCGCCTCAACAGTGCGGCTCCCTGCCGTAGCGAACAGCAGGGTCCAGGCCGCGATGAACATCCCACGCGTGATCCACATGGAAGCGGGTCCCCTCCTCATTCGCCGACTCCGCTCAGCCGGTAGTCGAACCGGGACTCGTGCGCTCCCGACACCGAGCCCGCTCCGGTGATGGACACGCGAAGGCGGAGCTCGACGGACTGGTCGATCCCCGACTCGCCTTCCGCGACCGTGAGCCAATCGTCCGCGATCGTTCGAAAGCTCTCGTTCGTGCCGACTCGCTGCACCTCCTCGCCGGGGTCCGATCCCGGCTTGCCCTCTGCTGCCCGCATCTGCAACACCCAAGCCGTGTTGCTGGAGACCCGAATCGAGAGGACCCGGGGGAGCAGCACGTATCCAGGTCGGAGATCCGACGCGGTCAGGTCCGGCATCACCAACGTGGGCGTCTCGATCTCCAGGCGCTGGATCGGAGGAACGATCAAGCTGAGCGTCGTCCGCGCCTCGCTCGCGGCCAGAACCGGCCGGGATGCGAACCCGAGCAGGAGGACGAGCAACCCGCACCATCGACCGCAACCGGTCGGGACGAGGCGAGGCATCGCGGTTCCCGGCGTGTTCATCGGGTCGCCACCTTGGCGGTCTTGTGGGCTGCGCGCGGGCCCAGCTCGAGGATCTCCTCTCCGGCCACCAGCGTGTCGCCTCCGTAGTCGACGACCGCGAGAATCGTGTAGGTATCGGGCGTTAGCTCGCGGGCGGAGGTCGCGCTCACGTCCCGCGTTCCCCCCGGAAAGAGGGTGAACTGCCCCTCCGCGGTGGGACGCATGATCTCGACGATTTCGCCGAGGCTGTTGCGCACCTCCATCCATCCGGTGCAATGGAGGAGCGCGTTGCCCGTGTTGCGGGCGGTGAGCACGACGGTGCGCTGGTGTCCCAACGAGGTCTCGAGGCGAACGTTTTCCACCAACATGCCCGGGTTCGAAGTGCCGGGAACCTCCTCGAAGATCCGGACTCCCATCCGTTGGCGCATGAAGACCTGGTACGTGCGGCCGGCCTGCTCCTGCCGGGTCGGTTCGGGCGTGCTGATCTCCTCGATGTACAGCTTGGTCCAGTAGCTGCCCTGCGCATCGATGGGAGGGGCCATCTCGAGGAAGATGGTCCGGACCTCGCCGGCCGCCAGCTCGACCAGCTCGGGGCTGAACTCGACCCAGGGTGCACAGCTGCGCGAAAGGGAACCGAGCCCGACCTCGGTTTCGTGACCGTCCACCTCGAACTGGCTGTCTGCGAGATAGAGCTTGAGACTCAGTGGCCGCGTGCCCGTGTTGCGGATTACGAGGGAGGCGGGCCCGCGCTTGCCCGCCGCCACCGTGAGGTGGTGCTCCATCGGCGAGACCACGAAGGAAGCGGACCCGACGGC
>JAGQHR010000682.1 GCA_020431745.1 Candidatus Eiseniibacteriota bacterium | reverse complement strand
GCAAGAAGACCGGTCCCAGTCCTCCTCCGAAGAGCACAGCGCCCGCGAGCATCAGTCTTTGACGACCGACTCGCCAGAGGGCCTGGGGGCTCTCGCGGAGGGCCAAGGGCAGGACGCCGAGTGCCGCCCCGAGATAGAGCAGCCCCGCCAGGGTGAATGGCCCGATTGATCCGAGCAACGCCTTCGAGAGCGGCGTCGAGAGCCCGAACAGAAGCGCGGCAACGAGGCAACGGACGGTGGATCCATGCAAAGAGCGCATTGGAAGGAGTATACCCGCGATCGCTTCCGGCCGCTCGGCGAGGCACCGCGTGGGTCGACCGGTTCCCAGACGGATCCCGGGGCCTAGATCGGGCGCGCTGAACGCGATCGTGGGACCCGTGCGTGGCTGCCCCGACCTGGGCGCCCCGGGGGGGGCCCGGCCTGAACGATCTTGTATTCCCCGATCCGCGCAGGTACTGTGACCCTAATGGTTTGTCGAGAAGAGTAGCGGTTGTGGTCAACCCTCCTCGCATCCCGACTCTTCTCCTTTCGAACGGGCTCGGATGGAGCCCGCGCCCTTGAATCCAAAGCCAAATGCGGGTCCAGGCCGGCGGGATTCGAGCAACAAGGAGCAGTGTGAACCGAACGATCGGCGTCGCGACCCAGACCGCCTGGCGACAGGTGGTCAAGAAGTTCGAACGTCCCCATCACGGCCGCGCCATTTGGCAGATCATCAACAGCTTCGGACCCTATTTCATTCTCTGGGCCCTCATGGTCTGGAGTTTCTCGATCTCCTACTGGCTCACGCTCGCGCTGATGGTGCCGGCGGTGGGGTTCCTCATCCGGATCTTCATCATCTTTCATGATTGCTGCCACGGATCCTTCTTCCGGTCCGCGCGTGCCAACGAGGTCGTGGGGACGGTCGGGGGCCTGCTCACGTTTACGCCGTATCGATACTGGCGTTTCACCCACGCGGTCCATCACGCCACGGCCGGGAATCTGGACTACCGGGGGGTCGGCGACGTCTGGACGATGACGCTCGCGGAATATGAAGCGGCGTCGTTCTGGACCCGGCTGGGATTCCGGCTCTATCGCAACCCGATCGTGATGTTCGGGCTCGCTCCGTTCTACATGTTCTTCATCCACAATCGATTCGCGATCCCGCGCTACGGCTGGCGGCGCCAGCTCTCCGTGCAGCAGACGAACCTCCTGCTTCTCGGAGTGCTCCTGGTCGCCGCGCGGACGATCGGACTCGAGCGCTACCTGCTGATCCAGGTGCCGCTCATGATGCTGGCGGGGGCTTTGGGCATCTGGCTCTTCTACGTCCAGCATCAGTTCGACGGCGTCTATTGGGAGCGCGACAAGGAGTGGAGCTATCTCGAGACCGCGCTCCAGGGCAGCTCCTTCTACAAGCTGCCGCGCGTGCTGCAGTTCTTCACCGGTAACATCGGGTTCCACCACGTGCACCATCTGAGTCCCCGGATCCCGAACTACTATCTCGAGCCGTGTCATCAAAGCGACGAGCTCTTCCGCAACGTAACGCCCCTCAGAGTGCGGGAGAGCCTGCGGTGCCTGCGGTACCGCGTGTGGGACGAGAAACGGCGCAAGCTCGTCGGGCTTCGACCGCTCGGATTCCTGTTCTAGCCGACCCCTACCACGAAGCGGCGCGCGTCGGGTCGACGGAGCCGGCCAGGTTTGGAAGATGGGTCCGCCACCAGGTGCGGGCTCGTTCCTCGGTCCAGGGGTCGGAGATCACTACCTCGCCGAGTCTCACCGCAAGCTCGTCGGCGTTGGCCGGACGCCCCGTCGGCGATTTCGAAAGACAATCGAGGATGATGCGATCCAGATCCGGAGGGATCGGGACCTCCGTTCGGGCCGACGGCGGGACCGGCGGCACGTGGATGTGATTCGTGATCGTCTCGATCGGCGTTCCGGAGGGGAAGACGGTTCTTCCGGTCGCGAGCCAGTATCCGACGCAGCCGAGCGCGTAGAGATCGGCGCGTCCGTCGAGCTCGCGACCCAAGGCTTGCTCCGGGGCCATGTAGGCCGGTGTGCCGCCGATCATCTGATCGACACTCAGCTGAGAGTCGGTCGCCTGACTGAAGTGCGGCGATTTTCCGACCAGGCCGAAGTCCAGTACTTTGACGAAATCGTGTCGACGGCCATGGTGACAGACCATGAGGTTCGCCGGCTTGATGTCCCGGTGGACCATGCCGTGTTCGTGGGCCTCGGCCAGCGAATCGCAAGCCTGGCGCATGAGGTGAATCACCCGGGCCGGGGGCTGGGGACCGAACCGCTCCACCAGCGTCTCCGCGTCCACTCCCTCGAGCAACTCCATGACGTAGTAGAACGCGCCGTCGTCGGCCGTCCCGAAGTCGTACACCTGGACGGTGTGAGGGGAGCGCAAGAGGGCCGTGGCCTGTGCCTCCCGCTCGAATCGCTTCAGCGCGAGCTCGGGCGTCTCCGGTCCCCCGCCGTGGAGATGCCCCGTCGGGATCAACTTGATGGCGGCCGGTCGTGCCAACAGGCGGTGGCGAGCGCGCCAAACCTCGCCCATGCCTCCGCGCCCCAGGATCTCCACCAGCTCGTAGCTTCCCATCTGGCGAAGGCGGACGATGTCCACGCTGAGTCCGTACACGACTTTCGCCGCGAGGTAGGCGAGCAGAACGGCCAGTGCGGGATTCATGGAGGCTATGAAGTAGTCCACGCGTTCGACCGGAAACTGCTCCCCGAGCCGGACGAGGTAGAGACCGACCGGGGCGGTG
>JAGQHR010000681.1 GCA_020431745.1 Candidatus Eiseniibacteriota bacterium | reverse complement strand
CGTCAGGCTCCTCTCAAGGTACCGGAAGCACGCCGGGGTCCTCGAAGCTCGTCCCGGCGCCATTCTCGGACTCCATGGCCGGGTCGATCGGATAGAGATCGCTCGCATCCTCCGCCGCCTCCGCGGGGGCGTCCCCATCCTGCGCGATCCAACTGCCGTCGGGCCGTTGGATCAGGAAGAACAGCTCCTCGGTCTGGGCCGGCGAGGCGGCCGGCCTCACGAAGACCTTCTTCCCCCGCCCGGTCTGGTCGATCTCGGAGCCTTGGACCCATCCAACGAGGAGCCCGCGCGGAAACACGGTTCCCAGCCCCGAGGTGATCACCCGGTCTCCTTCTTCCCATTCGGATCGCATCGGGATGTCGTGCAGTTCCAGGTGCATGATCGCGGGTGGAACCCAGCCCAGGATACCCTCGTCGCGGGTGCGTTGGTCGAGCACGCTCAGGGTGACGTCCCGATTGGTGAGACACGCGACGCGCACCCGTTGCTCCCGCTGCTCGGTCGCCCATCCGATCAATCCCTCGGGAACGACGGCCGCCGCACCGTTCGGAACGACCGTGCCTGGGGGAACCTCCACGGTCAGGACGTCTCCCAAACGGCCCCGATCGCGGATCACGACGGCTCCAGGGACCAGTTCCTCCATGGTGCGACGCTCGAAGCCCAGGAGCCGGCGCAGGCGCTCGTTCTCCTGCTGGGTTTCACGAACCCGATCCTGCTCGAGGTGCGCTTCGGTCTCTTCCGCGAGCAGACCGTGGAGCTTGAGTCGGAGCGCCAGGCTGCCCTCGCCCCATCCGACCGCGAGGCGGAACGGGGCGAAGACGCTGTGCTCGAGCGCGGTGGCAGCCGCGCGACGCGCGCTCTCGGGCAGGACGAGGAGGGTCAACGAGGCGAGGATGGCCACGGCCGGTCCGATCCAGGCCCGCAGGCGAGGCGCTGTTCCGCCGGGAAGGCTCATGAGCGTCCGGATCCGGCTCCCCTGCCGTCGCCGCGCAGGGGGCGCGGGCTCAGGTCATCAGGACCTTTTCGTAGTGTTCGATGTTGTCGAGGATCCGGCCCGAACCGAGCACCACGCAGAGGAGGGCGTCTTCGGCCACCCGGATCGGAAGATTGGTCTCTTGGTGCAGCAGATCGGCAAAGCCCCGCAGGAGCGATCCGCCGCCGGTCATGACGATCCCGCGATCGACGATGTCGCTCGCCAGCTCGGGCGGCGTCTTTTCGAGAGACTCACGCACCGCTTCCACGATGGAGCCGAGCGGTTCCTGCAGCGTGTGACGGATCTCTTCGGAGCTGATCTTGATCGTCTTGGGAATCCCGCCGATCAGGTCACGTCCTTTGATCTCCATCTCCATCTCTTCTTCCATCTTGTAGGCGCTGCCGATCTTCAGCTTGATCTGCTCCGCGGTCTGCTCCCCGATGAAGAGGTTGTACTGCTTCTTCACGTACTGGACGACCGCGTCGTCCATCTTGTCGCCACCCACGCGGATCGAGGTATCGGTGACGATGCCGTTGAGAGCGATCACCGCGATCTCGGTGGTTCCGCCGCCGATGTCGATCACCATGTTACCGGTCGGCTTGTCCACCGGCAGCCCCACGCCGATGGCGGCCGCGATCGGCTCCGCCACGAGATAGACCTCGCGCGCCCCGGCATTCTCCGCGGAGTCACGGACCGCACGCTTCTCCACTTCGGTGATTCCGGAGGGAACGCTCACGATGATGCGCGGACGCACGAGAAACCGGCGGTTCTGGAGGACCTTGTGGATGAACTTGCGGAGCAGCTCTTCGGTCTTCTCGAAGTCGGCGATGACTCCGTCCTTGAGGGGTCGAACCGCTTCGATGCCGGTGGGCGTCCGCCCGAGCATCTCTTTGGCTTCCCGGCCCACCGCGAGGACGCGCTTGTTGCCCCGATCGACCGCCACCACGGACGGCTCGTTCAGGACGATGCCCTTGCCTTTGACGTAGACCAGAGTGTTCGCCGTCCCCAAGTCGATCGCGATGTCGTTGGAGACGAAGCCCAACAGGCTGCGGAGTCCCATTTTCCGTGCCCTCGATCCCTCGATTTCCCCGTCTCGAGGGGAACGGCCCCTCCCCATGCGACGCTTCCGGCCAGCTCCCTTTTGCCGGAATCCCCCAGCGTCCCATGTCTTCGTCGCCGGAACGAGCGTTCGAGGCTCGCGGGCGTGCAGACTTTGGCCCCGTCGGGCCGCCGGAGAGTGCACCCACCCGCGGTTCCGTCCAGAACCGCGGCCCCGCTCCGCGCGGGCCCCGGTAACCTATCAGACCTTTTCCGAGCGTTCCAAGCGAATCCTGATGCGGGGCTGTCGCTTGACCGCTTTGGAACCCCCTGGTACGCTCCGCGCTACCAAGCACCGGAGCGTGCGAGCTTCCTGCCGGGGAACGCGGGAGCAATCCAGTTCGATCGCGAAGAAGGAGTCCTTAGGTGCAGCGAGTCTTGTTGTGTCTGGTCCTGCTGCTCGGCTTCGCCGGTGTCGCCGGAGCCCAGAGCATGGTCGACGGCGTGCTCTCCGGCACGGTGTCCGATCCCGAAGGAATCGGACAGGGTGGAGTTCAGGTCAAGCTGTTCGTGGACGGCTTCTCGCGCGGGAGCGCCATCACCGGTGCCGACGGCGGCTACACCCTGGACTACCGCTTCGATCAGCTGGGCGACCAGACGATCGTAGTCTGGTACCTGCCGCAAGCCGGCTATCTCCCGGAGGTCGTGCTCCTGCGGGAGAGCGCGCGGTCCAAGGAGCT
>JAGQHR010000680.1 GCA_020431745.1 Candidatus Eiseniibacteriota bacterium | reverse complement strand
GGTTGGGCGCACGGGCGGTCCAACGGCTCAGCTTCTGCCCCCCGTCGTCCCGGAAGAGATCCTTGAGGTTCAGACGGCGATCACCCTCCAGACGGAGACGGAGTGGGGGCTCCGTCGGAACGTTCTTCGTGCCTGCGGCGATGCGCGCGACTCCGCTCAGCTCCTTGCTCACCGCCAGGAAGGGAGCGAGCGTCGGATCGACGGCGTTGGTGCTGCGGGCGCGCACTTGGGAGTCGTACGAAAGGAAGCGGAAGATCTCTTCGGCCGTGCTGGGGCTGATTCCCGAGCCCGGTTTGCCGCTCATCCGGGTGACGTAGCTCCACCATTCGTCGCCCGTCATCGAAGAGTTGATGGGACGTGCCAGGGTGTGGCACTTGCTGCATCTCTGTGCGAACGTCGGGTAGATCGCCTGGTATTCGGGCGGATAGGAATGCACGTCGATGAACGCCGGACCCAGGTCGGCATCGAAGACTTTGAGCTCCTCCGGTGCAGCCTCCTGCGCGAAAGCGGCCGTCGTACCGGACACCGCGAGAGCGAGCATCCACGCGAGACGAGTCAGGAGTCGGGTCGAAGTGCTTTGCCGCATGGTTCCTCGTACGCGCCCGCGCGCCTTCAGTACGCGACCACCACTCCCAGGTGGTAGACACGCACGTCGTGGAAGTCGGTGAATCGCCAGTATTCGTAGTCGAAGCGGAACGTGTAGTCGATCGAGGGGGAGACGTTCACGCCGGCCGTCCAGCGCGCGATTCCGGAGGACTCGTCGTTGTCGGATCCCAACGGGGCCCCCTTGCGCAGGAGCCCGTCGAATCTCCCCACCGCTTGGATGCGTCGGGTCACCGGGACCTCGGACTGGAGGTAGAACCCGGTCTTCGTCAGCGTCGATTTGCGTTCGCCGTTGAAGACGTCGGTGTCGCGCGCCACCACTTCGGCGCGCAGTTGCACCCCGCGGATCAGCAGGCTCGCATCCAAGCCTCGGGCCTCGTAACCGTACTTCGCATCCGTGTCGTACTTGCCTGCGAGATAGGACGCTCCCAACGATGCGACTTCCTGGGCCAAGCCCACGCGTCCACCCCACGATGGCTGATCGTTGTTGTCGAAGAACGCGGCGTCTCCCACCTGGTTCTTGAAGAGGAAGTCGCGGGGGACAGGCGAGCGGAAGCCGTTGACCACGTAGATCGTCGCCCAGGTTTGAATGGCATCCCGAATCCAGACGTTTCCGGAGAGGGCGGCGCCCTGGTCGCTGTAGGGCATCGGCAGAACGCCCAGATTGAACTGGTCGGCACGGAACCGGACCATGTGTCCCATCGCGTAGGGGAGCGGCTTGGAAGGGAGCACGTCGTTCGCCGGATCGTGCCGCAAGTAGTAGTCGCCGAAGGGAACGTTGATCCGCCCCGCTTCCAGATTGACCAGCGGATGGAGACGGATCTCGGCATAGGCCTGATCGACCGCGAGACCGTGGCAGCTCGTGCACACCTTGGCGTTCGCGGTGACATGATCCGAGACCTCGACGGTGGCCTTGAGCGCCCACTCGACCACGCCGCCCGGATTGGTCGTCTCTTCCGAGTCCTTCATCCCGACCACCTTCTGATCGAGAGAGATCGACCCGGACCAGTCCCAGCGTGCCGCGGAAGCCAGCCCGGGGACGAGCAGGAGCGTGATCACCGCAGCGGCCGTGATCACGAGGTGATCACGAGCCGCGTTCCTCGAGGAGCCGCCGCGCGTGCGGCCATCGGTAGGTCTGGACTCAACAGCCGTCATCGAGACCTTCATCCGGGGGGGCACCCTCCTCGATCCAGATCCTGAGCCTCTCGATCTCGGCCGGAGTCAGAGGTGTTCCGAGGCCCGGTGGCGGCATCGGATTCCCGACCGGCGGAGTGTCGTCCGTCACCTTGATCCAGATCAGGCTCGACTCCGGTCTGCAGGGAACGAGCGCCTCCAGCCCGAGCTCCCGGAGGCTTCGGCCTCCCTGCCGGATGGTTCGAATGCTGGACATGTCGAGCTCGCTCTCCGGGATCTGCGGCGCTCCCGGGTTGTGGCACACGTAGCACTTGTTCAGGAGGAAGGTGTAGAAGATGTCGAAGCAGAACGACTCCGTGCCCGTTTCCCTGACGACGAGTTGCACTTCGTCCGAGGCGCTGAGATTCCACGCGTTGCGCGCGCGCACGCTGATGCGGTGCGTCCCCGGGCTCAGCCCCGTGAGGCGGAAGTAGTCCCCCCGGCCGATCTCTCCGTCGATGTCCGACGTCCAGACGCAGCTGTCCCCGATCGCTCCATGCACGGTGTCGACCGCGACCGCACTGAAGGGGACGGTGCCCAGCGCAGCGACGGCCCGCCCGTCGTTCGGGAACGCCAGGCGCACCCGCGGCGGCGAGTTGTTGAGCGAGATCGAGACGAACGGCGCGATCCCCAGGCCGTTCTCACCGACGGCCATCGCGCTCAGGAAATGGTTGCCAGGCGGTGTTTCCGAGGAGTCCCAGGTCAGGATGAAGGGGCTCGACCGCGCGCTGCCGATCGGGAGTCCATCGATGAGGAAGTCGACCCGGTCGATGGGCGCGCGTGGGTCGGCCGGCTCGACCTCGATTTCGAACGTGCCCGTGACGAGCGCTCCCCGAACCGGTGTGGTCACGGCGATCCGCGGGCCGGAGTTGAACGCGACCGCATAGACGGTATCGCTGACGGCGGAGTTGTCGGAGTCGTCGGTCGCCAACGCCCAAATCGAGTGCACGCTGCCCTCGTCGAAGACCGTGGTGTCCC
>JAGQHR010000679.1 GCA_020431745.1 Candidatus Eiseniibacteriota bacterium | reverse complement strand
CGATCGCGATTCGGTGGCCTGCGGGATGCGCGCGTTCGGTGCCACCAATGACGAGCATGGTCTGCCCTCGGCCAACGTGCGCGCGCTCTGCGAGGATCGTCACGGCATCGTCTGGATCGGGACCTATGTCGGTGGGCTCAGCAGCTACGATCCACGGACCGATACCTTCCGCCACTATCTGTTCGTGGAGGGTGACGATCGCACCCCCAACAGCAAGTCGGTCACCGACATCCTGGAAGATTCCAGCGGACGGCTCTGGGTCGGCACCTACAGCAGCGGTCTCGATCTGCTGGATCGCGAGACCGGCCGCTTCCGCTACTTCACGGTCCGGGACGGACTGGCCGGCAACAAGGTGGACGGAATCCTCGAAGACGCGGACGGGGACCTTTGGATCACGACCAATCAGGGACTCAGCCGGTTCGATCCCGATCGCGAGACGTTCCACGACTACGACGTGCGGGATGGACTGCAGGGCGATCAGTTCCATGTCGGATCGCGGACGAGCACGCTGGACGGCGAGCTGGTCTTCGGCGGCAGCAACGGCTACAACCGGTTCCTCCCGGAGAACCTGACGGTCAATCCGCTCCCGCCACCGATCGCGATCACCGGCTTCCGGCTCTTCGATCGGGAAGTGCCGCTCCGCGGTCTGCGTGGCGAGCAGGGCGAGATTCGGCTGCGGCCCGGCGCGGATTTCTTCTCGTTCGAGTTCACCGCGCTCGACTTCGGCAATCCCGAGAAGAACCAGTACGCCTACCGTCTGGTCGGCTTCGACGACGACTGGATCTACTCCGGTGCGCGCCGCTACGCCGCCTACACCAACCTCGATCCCGGTCGCTACGTCTTCCGCGTCAAAGCGTCCAACAGCGACGGAATCTGGAACGAGAGCGGCATCGCGGTTCCCTTGCGGATCCTGCCCCCGTTCTATCGCACCTGGTGGTTCTATCTGCTCGCTGCGGTCGCTCTGGGCTCCTCCGTCTGGGGAACCCACCGGATCCGGGTGGCCCAGCAGGTGCGTCACTCCCTCGCCATGGAGCGCGTCCGCGTGGCCGAGCGCGAGCTCATCCGCGAACAAATCTCGCGCGACTATCACGACGCGCTGGGTCACAAGATCACCAAGATCTCGCTCTTCTCCGCCCTCGTGCAGCGCCAGCTGGGATCGGCCGATCATCCGGCCGTGCCGTATCTGCAGAAGGTGATCGACGCCACCCAGGACCTCTCGCGGGAGACCCGCGGATTCGTCTGGATGCTCAATCCCAGCAAGGATCGACTCTACGAAGTGGCGGCCCACCTCCACGAGTTCGGCGCGAACCTCTTCGAGGACACCAACGTCCAGGTGGAGGTGCGGGGATTGGACGAGAGCCTGCGCTCCGTTCGAGTCCCCGTGGAGTGGAAGCGGGAGATCTCACTCCTCTTCCGGGAAGCGTTCCACAACAGCCTCAAGCACGCCGAGTGCCGGAACGTGCGTCTGGAGTTCGACCTGCGCCTCGCGCCCGCCGCCACCCTCTCGATCGAGCTGCTCGACGACGGGCGGGGGATCGGAGAAAACGGTCACGCCGGGAACGGTCGCACCGGAGGCAACGGAACGCCGCCCGTCCGCAACGGCAACGGGTTGGAGAACATGCAGCGACGGGCGGAAACGGCGGGTGGAACCTTGGAGATCCACTCGGCCGGGCAGGGCGGGACGTCGGTCCGCTTTTCCTGCGCGATCGGACCGGATCCCCAGAATCGGGGGTTGTGGCGGCCGTCGGTTGGCCGCGTAGAATCGATGGAGTCATGAGCGACCTTCCACTGGAAAGATCGGCCGGGCCTATCCGCGTGGTGGTGATCGAGGACGACGCCGACATTCGCGGCGCCCTCGAGCTACTGATCTCCGGAACCCCCGGGTACACGTGCGGCGGCGCGTTCGGCGACTGCGAATCCGCCCTGGCTGCGCTCGTTCCGGGCGGGAACGGTCATCCTGATGACGGCGCGGTTCCCACTCCCGACCCGGACGATGCCTCCGGAGCCGCTGCGGCCCGGGGCCGGGCGAAGGACCTTTTGGACGTCGTCCTCATGGACATCGAGCTGCCCGGCATCGACGGCATCGAGGGTGTACGCCGTCTGCGGGCCCGTTTCCCCGATCTCGACGTCATCATGCTGACGGTGCACGAAGACGATCGTTCCGTCTTCGATTCGCTGTGCGCCGGCGCCTGCGGCTATCTGGTCAAGACGACTCCCGCTCCACGTATCCTCGCCGCGATCGAGGAAGTCCACCGCGGCGGCGCGCCCATGAGTCCCGCCATCGCACGCATGGTCGCGGGTTCGTTCCAGCGCGGTGCCGAGTCTCCCCTGACCGCGCGCGAGACCGAGATCCTGCAGCAGCTGTGCGCGGGCAAGAGCTACAAGATGATCGCGAACGAGCTCTACATCAGTCAGGAAACCGTCCACTCCCACCTCAAGAACATCTACCGCAAGCTCGAGGTCAACTCGAAGACCGAGGCCATGGCCAAGGCCTACCGCGAACGCTGGGTCTGATCTCCCGGGTCCTCCGCGTTGGAATCCACCAGGATCACGGACTCAAGAGCGGTCCGGTAAGCGACGGCATCGAGGAAGCGGGGCTCGGCGGCTCCGGCCCGCCCGAACTGGACGTGGTGCCCGCTGGAATGGCTCGCCAAGCCACCCGTGCCGCGGGGTCGGGGGTGGACAGGCCAACCGTTTCCCGATACAACGGATCCCTATGGAAAACCGGGAGCTTCCGGCGAACACGCCGTCCGA
>JAGQHR010000678.1 GCA_020431745.1 Candidatus Eiseniibacteriota bacterium | reverse complement strand
GCACGGAATCCGCCACGCCGCCGCTCACCGTGGCCACTCGGCCCACGCAGAACCCTCGCCCGAAAAGACCGTAGGCGAAGAACGTCCACTGCCCCACGAGGGCATCGTAGTCCGTCGGGACTTCGAGGGTCGTTCCCACCACCTCCCGATCCCGGAACTCGAGCTGGTTCCAGTGCCAGACCCAACCGGTACACAGGTTGTAATAGGAGAGAGTCACCTGGGGGCCGTCGCGCCACGGATCGTCGGGGCGGGGGCGGATGCGCTGCGCCTCCAGGCCGCGGGCCGGCGTGCCCGTCCCGAGCGCGCCGAGCACCATCAGGGCGAGCGCCCCGACGCACCTTGCAGGACGAACCCAGTCGCCGAACGTTTCGTATCGCATGACCTCAGGCTATCGCGGCGAGACGGGTCAGAGCAAGGCGTGGGGCACGCGGATCCGTTCGCGCATCCGGGAAGGAATCCCGCTATACTCCGTCCATCCCCCCGGTCCTCACCCACGGAGGGCCCGTGTCCCGACTCCGAACGCTCGCCGCGATCCCGCTCGTGGTCACGCTCTGCAATGCGACCGCGTCCGCGCAAACGCTCGGCGGCTGGAGTTCCGCGTTCTGGCGCACCGGTGTGCAGCCGGACGACGCCACCATCCGGCAATTGCTCGTGTATCAGAACCAGCTCCTCGCCGTGGGATCGTTCGCCGGTCTCAGTCGCGCGGAGACGAACGGAATCGCTCGCTGGGACGGAACCGGCTGGCTGCCGTTCGGCGCGACCGGTTGCTCGGAAGGCGGCGCGATCTACGCCGCAGTCGAGTTCGAGGGCGACCTCGTCGTCGCCGGGAGATTCTCGAGCATGGACTCGACACCCGCGGCGAGTGTCGCGCGGTGGACCGGCTCCGACTGGCAGCCGCTCGGCGATGGTTTCAACGACGACGTCGACGCGCTGCACGTCCACGCCGGCGAGTTGTTCGCGGGAGGCAAGTTCACGCTCTCCGGCTCGACTCCGACGGCCCGCCTCGCGAAGTGGAACGGCACGAGCTGGGAGCAGTACGCGGAAGTGTCGGCAACGGTAAACGTCATCACGACCTACGGAACGAACGTGGCGATCGGCGGGACGTTCACGATCGTGAACGGCGGCGCCGCGTCGCGGCTGGCGGTGGAGCTCGCCCCCGGGATCTGGACCGACTTCCTGGGCGGGGTGAACTCGACCGTCAACGCCCTGGTGGAGGCGGAAGGCCGGCTCGTGGTCGGCGGGTCGTTCTCGCTCGCGGGCGGCGTGCCCGTGGTGCGCGCGGCCGGCTGGGACGGACTGACGTGGCAACCGATGGACCTCGACGCGAACGGCTCCGCGCTCGGCCTCCAGGTCGCGGACGGCGTGCTGTACGCAACCGGTTCTTTCCACGGCGGTGGGAAGCTGTACGTGGTGAAGTGGGAGGACAGTGCCTGGCGCGCGCTCGACGATCTCGTCGCGCCGAACGGCTGGTGCTGGAGTGCGGTGTCCTGGCAGGGGAAGCTTCACGTCGGGGGCCAGTTTCGGGCGGTCGGGTCGGACATCGTCCGGGGTTTCGCGCGCTTCGACGGCGTCACCTGGGAAGCGCCGGAGCCCCCGCACGGTTTCGAAGGAACCGTGTGGGCACTCGAACCGCACGAAGGGCACCTCGCCATCGGCGGCGACATCACGGCGATCCACGGAGAGGCGTTCCCGGGCGTCGCTCTGTGGGACTCGGGCACTTTCCTTCCGCTGGGAGACGGGCTGAACGGGCGAGTGCGCGCGCTGGCGTCCACGCCGCTGGGGCTCGTGGCCGGAGGCGACTTCACGGCTTCGGGCACCCGACCGATACCCCGCGTCGCTCTCTGGGACGGAACGGAGTGGCAGGCACTCGGTGCCGGTCTCGATCACACCGTCACGTGTCTCGCTTGGTACGACGGCGCCGTCCACGCGGGCGGCTACTTCGAGGTCGGTCCATCCGAAGCGCACGTGGCTCGCTGGAACGGCACGGAGTGGGAGTCTCTCGGAGTCGGCCCGCGCGGCATCCTCACCGCCATGGGTTCCTACGAGGGCATGCTCGTCGTCGGGGGCGACTTCGTATTCGCGGGCCCTTCTCTCGCGAGTCATGTCGCCGCCTGGACGGGAACGTCCTGGGAAGGCATGGGGCACGGTCTACCGGAGCCCGCGACATGCTTCCAAGCCCTCGGCCCCGTGCTGGCGGCCGGTGCGACTAACGGGGGCGGTTTTCGCGCGTGGAACGGCGTCGACTGGCTGGAGGATCCTCCGCTCCCGGGGGTGACGACCGTCTACTCCCTGGGCACGTTTGGCGGTGAGTTCGTTGCGGGGACCTACTCTGGAGTATTCGTCCTCCGCGACGGCGCCTGGGCGCCCTGGCCCGAGGCGGTCACACGCGGAGGCGTCCGTGCTTTCGCCGAGTTCGACGGAGCCCTGTGGACGGGTGGGGACTTCCAGTTCGCGGGCCCGCACTCCTCCGCTTCGTTCGGTCGCTGGCGCGATCCGCTCCCGCTCACGCGAGTTCAGGACGTCGCGAACCAAGACCGCAGCAATCCGCTTCCCGAGGGTCTCGGAGTCACCTACGTGGTCGGCAGTGAGCTTCTCCTTCGGACGTCCTCCGAGCGGGCGGACATCTACGACGTGCGGGGGCGGCGGGTCGGGACCGTCTCCCTCCTCCCGGTCGACGAATCGACGCGGAGTTTCCTGTGGGACGGCCGGAACACCGGGGGGAGCGCGGTTTCATCCGGAATCTACTTCCTGCGAG
>JAGQHR010000677.1 GCA_020431745.1 Candidatus Eiseniibacteriota bacterium | reverse complement strand
CTCACGCGACTCTCGTGGGTCGGACCCGATCCGCGGAGCCCCGAGTTCCTGGCTTTCCGCGGCCGCTTCCACTTGCTCTGCGAAGGCGCGGACGCGCCGTTGGGGGGCGCCCTCCGCCGGGCCTGGCCCGACGCGATTCAGTCGGTCGACGCCTCGCTCACCGAGTATCCCGGCTTCACCATCCAGGCGCTCGAGCTCGCGCTCACGAAGGATGCACGTCTCGGCGATCTCCTGCCACGCATCCGCACCGGGATCGCAGAGGCACGCACGGTCGATCCGAACGCGCGGCCCGCCCGGTTCGAAGCGTGGAAGCGACAGACCGAGACGGACGAAATCTTTCTGCGCGAAAAGCCGCACTACTACGGCATCTTCCGCGGCGAGGCCCTAGCCGCCCGTGGGCTCGAAGCGATCGCGAACGAGCTTCCCGCGCTGCGCCTCTTGACCCTCACGGACGTCGACGCCGCAACGCCCCCGCTCGCGGGCGATCCCGTGCGGGGCTCGGTCCTGCTTCCGGCCTCCGTCGAGACCGACGCTGCGGACGCCCCGTCGGACGGCGCAGCCGCACCCCCGGCTGGAGACCACGCATGGGAACGCTACGTCCTGAGCAACGGGATTCCCGTCCTGGCGCGCTCCGGGCCGGAAAGCGAAGTCCTGGCCGTCCATCTTTTCGTACGCGGTCGCTCCCACCGCGAACCGACGGGAGAGGCCGGCATCGCGGAGCTTCTCCATACCATGCTGGGGACGAGCACGCGCAATCGATCGGCGGAAGCCCTCGGCCTCGCGCTCGCCAATATCGGCGCCGAGCTGAAGACGGCAGACAGCCCCTTCGTGCCCTACGACGATTTCTATAGCGTGCCCGAGTTTTCCTACGTTCGGTTCCAGACGCTCGATCGCTACGCGCCCCAGGCTCTGCCGCTCCTCGCGGAGATCGTCACTCAGCCGAGCCTGACCCCGGCAGAGTTCGACAACGCCAGGGCCGCTCTCGTCCGCCGCGCGCAACAACGCACGCGCTCCAGCCGATCGGTGCTCGACGCGCGGCTCGAGCAAGTCCTCGAACCGGATCGACCGGTGGACGTGTTCGGCACCCGGGAATCCCTCGAGTCGATCGACCTCGGCGCATTGCAGGCGTTCGCGGCGGAGTATCTCGATCCCCGAGGGTTCCTGATCGCGGTGGCCAGTGGTCTGCCCCCTGCTCAGCTTCGGGAGCAGCTCGAGAGTGCCTTCGGTTTGCTGCCCGCGACGGCGGCCACGGCGGGTTCGTGGGCGGAACCGCTCTTCGACAGGTCCGGACGGACGATCGGCTCCGCGGAGGACGGGAGCTCCTATGCGCAGGTCACGGAGCGAATCTCCGAAGTGACTTCAGCGTCGTGGACCGATCTCTCCGGATCGGCTCCTCTTTCCGGGGTGCCGCTCCTCTTGGATGAGGTCGGATCCGAGCAGTCCCAGGTGGCGTTGGTGCACGTCGTGCGGGTGGATCCGGAAGACCGGCCGGTCCTGACGGTGGCCAACCGCATCCTCTCCGACCGGATCGCCTTCCAGGTACGCGAACGGGAGGGCCTCGCCTATTCGATCGGATCTTCGTGGTCGCCGGCCGGGCCCGATGTGTGGATCTGGACCGCTCGCGCCGGCACCCGTCCCGAGAACGTGGGGACGGTCGTCGATCGCTTCTGGTCCGCGCCCGGACTCGTCCTCGACACCCGCCCCGATGCCAAAGAGATCCGCAAGTCCGCGGCGTCCCTGCGGGGGCGGGGCTTGATGCGGCGCATCACGCGTCTCAACGCCGCGTACGCGGCAGGGCTGGCGCTCCTCCAGGGTGAGGATCCCGACGGTCTCGAACAGCGGGAGCAAGCCCTGGAGGCCGTGGACACCGATGCGATCGTGCGGGTGGTGACGCAGCTCGAGAAGAGCCCCGCGATCGTGGTCGTCGCGCGCTAGAGGTCCCTAGCGCGCCTTCAGCTCGGCAAGCTTGAGCTTCGCATCCATGAGATGGGACGACCGTGGAAAGTCGTCGATGATCTTCTGGTAGGCCTTTTCTGCCTGCTGCCGATCGCCACCTTCGGCATAGCCGTTTCCAGCCGCGAACCAGTCGTCGGCCGCCAACGGATTTCCCTCGATCTGGGCGGCTTGCTCGTAGCTGGCTGCGCCCTCGGCCGGCTTGCCCTGGTCCGCGAGCGCGCCGCCGATTCCGCGCAAGGCACCGGCGCGCAACAGAGGATCACCCCCGGCCTTTCCCAACGCATCGCGAAACGATTTCTCGGCCTCCGTCGGATTCCCGAGGGACAGCTGACAGTTTCCGATGTAGAGGTTCGCGGTGCGGGCGGCGGGAGCCGACCCGAACTGGCTCGCCGCGCCCTGAAAGCGGGACAGGGCCTCGGCAAAGTTTCCCGCGAAGAAGAGCTGCTGCGCCTGGCTCATCGCCAAGCCGGCACTCTGTTCGGACCGGACCCGGCTTTGGTTCCAGAGCGAAACGCCGATAACCACCAGGGCCACGAGCGCCACGGCGCCGATGACATAGCGCAGATTTCGCTGGATGAAGGTCGCGAGCTCCTTGAGACCGGTGAGAACCTTGTCCTCGCGAAGCTCTTCCTTCGTCATCTTCTTGGCAACGACCACGCTCACTCCCCTCTTGGCCGACGGTCCGGATACACCTTTCGGTCGCACACAGCGTGCGATCTCCGGGCACGGTCCCACCCCGTGGGTGGGTGCAAAACCGACAGTTTAGAGAGCCGGAAAGGCCCCGTCAACGCGCCACGCACGTCCGAGACA
>JAGQHR010000067.1 GCA_020431745.1 Candidatus Eiseniibacteriota bacterium | reverse complement strand
AGGGCCCTTTCCAGCTCTATTCGATGACCCGCTCTGCTGACGCATCGTCGCCCACCGCACCGTCCGACGCCGGACCCAGGACGTAGACGACCCAGGCGGCGACCTCGGTCTCGCTCTGCCAAGCAAACGGTTCCTCCCCGGTGGCGAGAGGACGCAAGGTCTCGAGGACCGTCAGACCGACGCGATCGTAGATCCGCGCGTAGGTGTCGTCGGTACAGACGATGTCTTCGACCGGACGACGATCCGGGACATCCAACATCACGATCTTGACGCGATCGCCACTGCGGGCCTGCCGATTCTCCGGGAAGTCGCGCGTGCTGAAGGATGCCCACTCGTGAACGTAGATCTCCGGCGCGGAGACGACGCTGACGAGACGGCCCCCCGCCCCGAGGAGACTTCGCAGCGACCGGAATGCCGTCTCCTTCTCCTCCTCGGCGCCGAGGTTGTCGAAAGTGAAGGCGGAGAGGATCAGGTCGAACGGGCCGCCTGGAAGCGACCGCGGATCACCGGGCTCGACGCGGCGGTAGTCGCCCTCCGGATCGCGCTCCCGCGCCTTGGCCAGCATCGGGTGCGAAATGTCGATGCCCACGACCGAGAAGCCCAGGTCGCGCAGGAACCGGGACGAGCGACCGGCTCCACAGCCGAAATCGAGAGCGCGCGTCCCGCGGACATGCTTGCGGAAAAGCCCCGGGAGATCCCGGAACGCCAGGAAGTAGGTCCCGGGAAACTCCAGCTGATCGTATGCCCGCGCCCGTTCGTCGTCGTCGTAGACGTTCACGAACCGATCCATGTCCCCCCCGCGGTCCGTATCCCGGCAAAGGCGGACCACCGCTATTCGTGCCGCAGCGCCTCGATCGGATCCAGGGCGGCCGCGCTCCGCGCGGGATAGAACCCAAAGAAGATCCCGACGACCGCCGCAAAACCGAGGGCCAGGGCGACCGTCACCGGCGAGATCACCATGCGCCAACCGGTGACAGCGCCGATGATGGCGGATCCGCCGAACCCCACGGCGACTCCGATCGCTCCTCCGGCCAGGCTCATGACCACGCTCTCGACGAGGAACTGTTTCAGCACATCGGAGCTGCGGGCCCCGATGGCCAGGCGCAGCCCGATCTCCCGGGTCCGCTCCGTAACCGAGACCAACATGATGTTCATGATCCCGATACCACCGACCAGCAGAGAGATGCTCGCGATCGCGGAGAGGAGCAAGGTCATGACGTCCGCGGTCTCCTGGGCCGTGTCCGCGAGATCGTTCTGGTTGCGCACGGTGAAGTCGTCCTGCTCGTTCGGCCCCAGATCGTGGGCGTCCCGCATGATCTCGCGGATCTCCTTCTGCGCCGCCTCGATCTCCGACGGCGACGAAGTACTCGCGAGGATCTGCCCCAGAAAGGAGCGCCCGGACAGCCGATCCTGGACCGTGGTGTAGGGCGCGACGACGACGTCGTCCTGATCGTTGCCCTCCGCGGTCTGCCCCTTCGGTTCCAAAACCCCGATGATGCGGCAGGGTACGCTCCGGATCTGGAGCTGCTGGCCGACCGGATCCTCCCCGGGGAAGAGCGCCTCGGCGACCGTGTTGCCCAGGACGACGACCTTGCGCGCCGATTGCACGTCGGCGTTCGTGATGAAGACACCGCTCTTCATCTGCCAGTCACGGATCACGGCATAGTCGGGGCTGACCCCATAGATGCGGCACCGCCAGTTGCCCTGACCTCCGATGAGCTGTCCACCGGTCATGACCACGGGAGAAACCGCCATCAGCGTGAAGCTCTGGCTCTGGAGCATCTTCGCATCGTCGATGGTCAGGCGATTGAAGCTCTGCGCGCCCTGGCTGACCCCGCTCTGCGTCGCCGCGCCCGCCGTGATCACGAGGAGGTTGGTGCCCAGATTGTTGATCCGGTCCTGCACCTGCTTCTTGGCCCCGCTCCCGACCGCGATCGTCATCATGACCGCGCCGACGCCGATGATGATCCCGAGCATCGTGAGCAGCGTTCGCATCTTGTTGCGCAGGATGCTCTGCCCGGCGACGCGGATGAGGGTGGCCGCTCTCATCGTCGGCACCCTCCGGGAACATCGCGTCCCTGCGTGGCGGGGATGAGCGCGCGGACCCTGTCCCGTCGACGGTTTGCTCGTCCTCCGCGGACGTCGCGCGCGGGGTCGGCGGAGCGCGTCTTCATGCGATCACCGAGTCGGACGACTTCCGGCGAGCCGCTTCCTGTGCGGCATCGACTCGATCCCGCAGCCGTTCGTCGTGCACGACAAGGCCGTCGCGCAGCTCGACTTTCCGATTGGTGCAACGTGCGATGTCGTCCTCGTGGGTCACGACTACGATGGTCACACCCTCCCGGTTCAGATCCTGGAAGAGCGCCATGATCTCCATGGACGTTCGGGAGTCGAGGTTCCCGGTCGGCTCGTCCGCGAGGACCAGCGACGGCTTCGTCACGAGCGCCCGGGCGATCGCCACCCGTTGTTGCTGACCTCCGGAGAGCTC
The DNA here is from genome assembly GCA_020431745.1 of Candidatus Eiseniibacteriota bacterium. Lineage (GTDB taxonomy): Bacteria > Eisenbacteria > RBG-16-71-46 > CAIMUX01 > CAIMUX01 > JAGQHR01. The sequence goes on along the minus strand of JAGQHR010000067.1, from coordinate 7,573 downwards.
GCTCGGTTCGTGATCCATCCGATCTCCCAGACCCACTCGTTGCAACGCCTCCTCGGCAAGGCGACGGGTCGGCAGCCGGTGGTCGTTCCGATGATAGAGCAGAGGCAGCTCGACGTTCTCCACAGCGCTGGTGCGGGCAAGCAGGTTGAATCCCTGGAAGACGAAGCCGATCTTCTGATTGCGGAGGTCCGCCCGCGCGTTCTTGCCCGCGGTGTCGACGTGGACTCCATCGAGGACATAGCTGCCGGCATCGGGACGATCGAGACACCCGAGGATGTTCATGAGAGTGGACTTGCCCGAGCCGGAAGCACCGACGATCGCGACCATGTCTCCGGGCCCGACCTGCAGGTCCACTCCCCGGAGGGCGTGAACCTGGTTCTGCCCCATCTGATAGGTGCGGACCAGCTGGCGGGCGTCGATCACCCACCGGCTCGACGTCGCAGGCGCGGATGATGCGCCGCCGTTGTCCCTGCGATGAATCATGCCGATCGTCTCGTCATCAGAATCCCGGTCGGAATCGTCCGCCGCCCGGAGACCCACCCCCGCCACCGAAGGGATTGCTCGTGGTCGCCGAGGAGGTCGATGTGACCGCGGCGATCACTTCCATCCCCTCCTGCAGTCGATCGCTCGTGATCTGGGTGTACTGACCGTCGCTGATCCCGGTCTGTACCGGGATGACCTCGAGCTGTCCGTTCTGCACGGTCCAGAGCGCCGTCCGGTCGGAGGCCCCGCCGGGGCCGCCCCAACCTCCGCGCCGGCCGGATCCTTGCTGACCCGAGGTGTCCCCGCCCTCGGATCGATCGCGCCCGCGTCGACCGGCCCCACTCTCATCGCCACCGCTCGGTGCCGCCGAGCCCGCGTCGGCGCGAGAGGTCTGCGCGCCCGAAGCCCCGCGAGTCCCACCGCCCGGGTCGCCGCCGCCCGGCCGTCCGGCTGCGAGCGCACCGCTTCCGGCTTCGCGCCGGCTCCGGATTTCCGCGCGCATCGCATCGGTGGGGCGGAACCGAATGGCGGCGTTCGCGACCTTGAAGACGTCGCTCGCCTTCGCGACCACCAGGTTGACCGTCGCCGTCATCCCGGGGAGGAGCACGTTGTCCGGGTTCTCCAACTCGACCACGACGGTGTAGCTCACGACGTTTTCGGTCACCGCGGATTGCAGGCGGATCTGGGTCACCTGACCGGTGAAGGTGCGGTCGGCGTGCGCCTGCACGGTGAATCGGGCCTCCTGGCCGACGAAGACCTTACCGATGTCGCTCTCGTCGACCGAGGCCAGGATCTGCATCTTCGAGAGGTCGCCCGCGAGCAGGAAGAGTTGGGGCGCGGAGAGACTCGCCGCCACGGTCTGGCCCACATCGACGAGCCGGCCCAGAACGATGCCGTCGATGGGAGAGCGCACTTCGGAATAGCCGAGGTTGCGCCGCGCCTTTTCCAAGCCGATCTCCGCCGACTTGTAGTTCGCCCGCGCCACATCGGCCTGGTATTGCACGGTGTTCCAGTCGCGCTCGGTAATCAGGTCCTGGTCGTGCAGAGGGCGGTTCCGCTCCAGCTCCCGCAGCGCCTGGTCCAGCTCGGCCTGACTCCGCTCGACCGACGCCTCGGCCGACCTCACTTCCTGCTCGAGGATCGTGGGATCGATGCGTGCCAGTAGCTGACCTTTCCTCACGTGGTCATTGAAGTCGGCATACAGGTCCGAGACCTGCCCGGATACCTGGGTGCCGACATCGACCGTCTGCGTCGCTTCCAGATTGCCGGTGCAGGAGACCGTGGACACCACGTCGCCCTTTTCCACGGTGACGAATCGATAGGTGTCGGCGGCTTCGTGCTTTCGCAGGAAGACGAACCACACGGCAGGCACCGCGAGCACCAGGAAGGCCACGGCGACCCATGCTTTCTTCATTTCCACGCTCCGTGCGAGGAGTCCCAGTCAACTGCCGGTCCGGGCGGTAGGTCGGGCCTGTCTCCGATCGGAGATCGGGGGCCACGACGCCGCGTGCGCCGACGCCGTAGTCTACTCGCTTCACCCCGAGCTTGCTCCGCACCAGATCATGTCCCAGGCGGTGGATAGACCGCCTGGGTACAACCACTTACCAAGACCCTGCCCACCGCTCCGGCGTTGTCCGCTTTCTTGATGCCGCATCGCGACGCCAGTCTCAGTCTCTGTTCACGGAAAAGGGCGTCTTCGGCTCCGTGGGGTCTCCGGAACACGATCACTGATGAGTGCACTAAATCGATGTGCTGCAATCGACTAAACGGATTCGGAATGACATGGGCATGGTCGCGGCAGAGGCCATCCTGTGCGCCGCGGGGACGGATCGCGTCCCCTACGGGAGCGGACGACATGGAAGTCGTACCGGACTGCCACTTGCCAAGCGATCAGAGCACCTGGTCGGGATCGAGATCCGCGCATACGGTGAGGCCCCCGCAATCGGGTGCGACCGACCTCAGAGACGCGGTCCCGAGGTCAGCCCGCCGCTTGCTTGATGCTGAGAGCGATGCGACGGCGGTCCAAGTCGATCTCCAGCACCTTGACCCGCACGGTCTGCCCGACGTGCAGCTCCTCCGCGGGATCCCGGACGAACCGGTCCGCGATCTGGCTCACGTGGACGAGGCCGTCCTGATGAACGCCGATGTCGACGAATGCACCGAAGTTGGTGACGTTGGTGACCGTGCCGTTCAGGATCATTCCGCTGGTGAGGTCCTCGATCGTCTGCACGTCGTCCCGGAAGTCGACCGTCGCGAAATCGCGACGCGGATCCCGGCCCGGCTTCTCCAGCTCTGTGACGATGTCCTGCAGCGTATAGAGGCCGACGGAATCGTCGACGTAGCGCCGGAGATCGATGGTCCGTACCGCCTCGGGATCTCCGGCGAGCCGGGCCAGCGGCCGTCCCGCGTCCCGGGCGATCCGCTCGACCAGCGCATAGCGCTCGGGATGCACGGCCGTGTCGTCGAGCGGATTCTTCCCACCTTTCACGCGCAGGAAGCCCGCCGCCTGCTCGAAGGTCTTGCGACCGAGTCCCGCGACCTTGCCCAGGGCCGCGCGATCCGGGAAGGGACCATTCTGGTCACGGTGCGTCACGATCGAACGCGCGAGCTTGGGACCGAGTCCGGAGATGTGCTGGAGCAGCGTCATCGAAGCGGTGTTGAGATCTACTCCCACCTGGTTGACGCACCACTCCACCACCTCGTCCAGCTTGGTCCGAAGCAGCTTCTGGTCGACATCGTGCTGGTACTGCCCGACCCCGATCGCCTTGGGATCGATCTTGACCAGCTCCGCAAGAGGATCCTGCAAGCGTCGACCGATCGATACGGCGCCGCGCACCGTCACGTCGTGTTCGGGCAGCTCATCACGTGCGACCTCCGAGGCCGAGTAGACGGAAGCTCCTGACTCGTTGACAGACACCACCAGAACGTTGCGGTCACGCTTCTTCAGATAGCTCCGCACGACGGCGAAGGTCTCTCGCCCCCCGGTCCCGTTGCCGATCGCGACCGCGACCAGATCGGGATGGGCGCGGAACCACCGATCCAGCGCCGACTCGGTCCCCACGACGTCGTTGCGGGGCTCGGTGGGATAGACCACGCCGTGATCGAGCAATCGGCCGGTGGCGTCCAAGACGACCACCTTGCAGCCGGTGCGGAAACCGGGATCGATCGCCATCACGGGGCGTCCTCCCAGCGGCGGCGCCATCAGGAGCTCACGAAGATTGGTCGCGAAGACGCGGATCGCCTCCAGATCGGCCGTTTCCTTCAGCTGGACGCGGATTTCCGTCTCGATTTGCGGGAGGAGCAGGCGATCACATCCGTCGGCGACTGCCAACCGGAGTTGCTCGTCCCAGATCGACCTGCGCGTCACCACCGCGCGGTTCACGAGCTCGACAGCCTGCTCCGTCTCCGGCTGGATCGACATGCTGAGGAACCCCTCCTGCTCGCCGCGCAGGATCGCCAGAATCCGGTGCGAGGGGATGCGCTCCACCGGCTCGCTGTAGTCGTAGTAGTCGGTGAACTTGCTCGTGGCTCCGGCCTTGCCGCGTGAGACCTGCGTGCGGATCCGCCCCCGTCTCCACGTCAGCTCCCGCACCCGCGCGCGCCAGTCGGCGGTCTCGGTGATCCGCTCGGCGAGGATGTCGCGTGCCCCCTGGAGGGCGTCGTCGACCGTCGCCACGCCTTTTTCCCCGTCGACGAAAGCAGCGGCGTGTTCCTCGGGCATTCCCGCGCGCTCCGCCTGGGCCCACATGCGATCCGCCAGCGGCTCCAGTCCCCGCTCCTTGGCGATGGTGGCGCGCGTCCGTCGCTTGGGGCGATACGGCAGGTAGAGATCTTCGAGCTCGGCCCGGGTCACGGCCCCGACGATCGCGGCCTGCAGCTCGGGGGTGAGCTTTCCCTGGCTCGCGATCGACTCGAGGATCACGTTGCGACGCTGCCAGAGCTCGCGATGGAACTGCAGGCGATCGAGGATCTGCTGGATCGCGAAGTCCTCGGCTCCGCCGGTCGCTTCCTTCCGATAGCGGGCGACGAACGGTACCGTGCAACCCTCGTCGAGCAGTGCGATCACCGCGGCCACCGAGGACACGGTGAGCTGCACTTCTGGCGCGATGAGTTTCGCATAGCTCGGTTCGGGAACGAGGAAGTTCTGGGCGTCCGGCGATGTCGTCAACGATGCAGTCTCCTGAACGGGTGAAGGAAGCGGTACTCGGAGCTCGCCGGCCACCACGCCCCCGGGAAGCTTCGACGATTCCGGATCGGGTGTCCCGACGACGACTCATGGTACTCCGGAATCAATCGCCCTCGGAATCCCCTGCATTGCGCATCGCCTGCGCCTGGGTCCAGAGGCGGTCGGCCAGACCACGTCCGACTGTCGCGACGAGCATCCCGATCCCGAACTCCGGAAGGTGGGCACGGGCCAGCGCAAGAGCGATCGCCGGCAGCTCGGCGTCCTTGCGATAGGCCAGATGGACCGGTTCCCAGGAAGGCTGGAACTTCGCCTTGAACTCGTAGAGGGCTTGAAAGTCGTAGGGATGGTGAACGCGCTCGAAGACGCGGTTGAGCAGTCCCTGGACGAACGATCGGTCCGGGTTCTGATCGAGCTCCGCCAAGGGTGCGGTCGCCAGGCTCACCAGTTCGGCGCCCCGGCCTTTGAGAGCAATCATCGACTGTGCGATGAGGTACTCCATGATCCCGCTCATGGCCGGCTCTCCTCGCCGCATCAGATCGATGACCCAACCCTTACGCGCGGGGACGGGCAACCAGCTCGCGAACGCGTGCACGTGGTCCGCCGCATCCAGCGCGACGGCAACCATGACCTCCGGAGCCAGCATCTTTCGCAAGTCGCCGAGAACGAACTCCATCGGCGGAAGCTCATGATGCTGCGTCCAGACCTGATCGGACTCCCGGACCGCCGCCAGTGTCGCTGGCGGAATCCGGTCTCCGGGATGAAGCTCGAAGCGGATCCCCTCCCGCTCCGCCCGATGGAGCGCGGACCGCGTCGACTGCCAGGTCTTTCCACGGAACTCGAGGTCGGTCAGAGGCAGGATGGCTTCGACCCCGATCTGCAGGAGCTGGAAGCCGGCGTTCCGAAACCGTTCGGCGTTGGCATCGGAAACGGCGTAGTAGACGGCATTCCATCCTCGCTGATTGCAGTACGCGTCGAACTCCGACAACGCTTCGGCGAAGCGCTGGGACGCTCCGATCGGCTCGCCGAGGACGACCGCCTGTCCGTAGGCAACGCGAAACGCACAGAAAGCCGTGCTCCCGAGGAGAGGGCGCACGCTGTTGCCGGGCCACAGCGTCATCGGAGCCGTTCCGGTCGCGCCGTCCCGAGCGAGGATCCCGCGGGCGCGGAGCCGGTCCCGCCCCCGGGCGCGCGGCGCGGCCGCTCCTTCGGCGATGCGAAGAACGGTGAGGAGGGCCAGTGGCCAGGTCACCCAGGGGATCAGACGCACGACGGCACGCGCCACCGTGTGCGTGGGATGCACGCCGGTGCCACCCAGCACGTCGGTGACGGACGTCCCGGAAAGGCGGTACACGACCATCTTCATCCACGAAGCACCCGCGAGAGTCGGCCGGAACTCGTGCCGGATCAGGAGCCCGGAGAGGACGAGGATGACGACGGCCCCCGCCAAGGGTGCCAGCGCCGAGACCCAGCCGCCCGGTCGTTCCATCCAACGGGCCGGGGCCTGGAACCGCCGCCGAAACCAAAGCAGGAGGCCGACGAGCGCAAGGCTGAGTGCGATTGCCACCGGGCTCGGATGGACGATCGCGGTCGGAACCATCGTTACCAGCAGCGCGACGACCGTGATCACCCACGCGGCCCGCTGCCCCCGATAGAGCGCCGGAGCGAGCGCGCACAGGGCCAGTCCGATCCAGGCGAGAAGCACCCGCGACCAGTCGACCTCACCCAGAGGAAGCCACGATTCCAGCCGCGCGAATCCGGCATGCCGCGCGAGAGTGAGGGCCGCCAGAACGTGCATTCCACCGAGGATGGCGATCCCCACGCCCAAAGCCTCGGGAACAGAAACCGTCGCATGGAAAGTCCCGGGAACCCGTGCGAACGATCCTTGCCGGCGGGCATGGATCGCCCCCACAAGAACACCGGCCGGAAACGCGCACAGATGCCCGACATCCCAGACCTGGGCCGAAACGGCCAGAGCGATCAGCAGATAGATCGTCGTGCCCGCGATGAGGGGCCAAGCCCGGCGACGCGGCCAGACGGCGAGAACCGCACCCCAGGCTCCGAAAGCGCCGTTGGAAGCGCCGACATCGCGCACGACCACCATGTCTCCCCCGAATCCGAGTAGCGCATCGACCGCGCGCATGACGAGAGGACCGAGGATGTACCCGGCGAGATGCCCGGCGAGAAAGGACAGGGCCGCCCACTTCAGTCCCACGCGCAGCTCGGCGAGTCCCACGAATAGGAGCACGATGCCGACGATGCTGAGCGCCATCGAGGGACGGTAGATGAAGAAAGGGCACGTCAGAATTCGCCAAGGCTTGACGAAGAGATCGGAGACGCGGAAACCCCAGGCGTCCAGAAGCGGTGCCGGAAGGGGGTGCGAGAGCGTGTCCGTGAAGACGGCGACGCCCAGAACGCAGACCACGAGCAGTGGGGCCAGCCGAACACGATCGAAGAGTGAGGGAAGGCGCCAGCGGTCGAGCGCCCGACCGCTGGAGGAGGATTCGTCTAGGACTTGTTGGCCGGCGCCGGTCGTTGACACAGAGTCGCGAGCTCCGCTTCGATCGATTCCGTCGGCACTCCCTCGATCCGGCCGATCTCGTGGTCGTTCCGCAGAACAACGATCGTGGGAAGCCGGGTGACTCCATATTCCGAAATCTCGGATGCCGGTTTCTTCAAATCGGCATCGACTCCGATGTAGCGGACCTGCTTCATCGGAGCGGGAAGATCACGGGACACCTTTGCGAACTCGGGGATGGTCTCCCCGCACGTGGTCGACAGCGAGTTGAAGAAGACCACGAAACGCGTGCTCGGATCCACTTTCGAAATGACGCCCAGGGGTTTGGCCTCGGGGTGGTACGCATCGGCCAAGCGCTTCCCGCCCGGAATGCGGGTCAGGACCTCCAA
>JAGQHR010000676.1 GCA_020431745.1 Candidatus Eiseniibacteriota bacterium | reverse complement strand
TGGGTCACGAGGCGGATGCGATCGTTCCCTTCCGCGTAGCAGAGGATGCCGGCCTCGCGCAGCCGTTGCTCCCAGAAGACGGCGTCATGCCCCAGTGCCACCGCTTCGGCCGCGATCGGGACGTAGACGAGGTTCGTCTCCACCGCGGTCGGGTCCATGGCGAAGGCGGAACACTCCACGAGACTCTCCGCCAGGGTCCGCGCGCGGCGATGGTCCTCGGCGAGCCGTCCGAGATGATGGTCCAGCGCATGGAGCGCGGCGGCGGCCAGCACTCCGGCTTGTCGCATGCCACCGCCCAGCATCTTCCGGCGATGTCGTGCACGGTCGATCGTTTCCTTCGTGCCCAGGAGGATGGAGCCAACCGGGCACCCCAATCCCTTGCTGAAGCAAGCCGAGAGGGTGTCGCCGGGCCGCGCGATCGTCGCCAGATCCACTCCCAGTGCGACCGCGGCGTTCCAAACGCGCGATCCGTCGATGTGTACCTTCAGTCCACGATCATGCGCGGCATCTGCGGTCGCGCGCAGGAGCTCCAAGGGCCAGACGACTCCGCCCCCCCGATTGTGCGTGTTCTCGAACGTCACCAGGCGCGGCGTGGGGAAGTGGTCGTCCTTGGGGCGGATCGCCTGTTGCAAAGCCTCCGGAGTGAGCAAGCCCGGTTTGGGAGCGCCGGCATCGCTCACGAACCGGATGCTGCAGCCAGCGACCGCCGCATAGCCGGCGGCTTCGTAGTAGTAGACATGGCTGTCGCGGTGGGTCAGGAGCTCGTCGCCGGGTACGGTCTGGGACGCGATCGCGAGCAGGTTCGCCATCGTTCCCGACGGGGTGAAGAGTGCTGCTTCCTTCCCGAAGAGCTTCGCGGTTCGTTCTTCGAGCAGATTGATCGACGGATCCTCGCGCATCACATCGTCGCCGACCGTTGCGTTCACCATCGCCTCGCGCATGGCCGGAGTCGGTCGCGTCACGGTGTCGGAGCGAAAATCGATGGAACGATCCATGGTTGTCTCTCACGGAAGGGTATGGTGGATGGGATCAGAATCAGGATCAGTGTCAGAATCGGGACCGGGACCGGGACCGGGACCGGGACCAGGATCGAGACCGGGACCAGGATCCGGAATCGGTCGGGGTCGGCATCGGAATCCCGGATCGGCCTGTATCGGGATCGGAGTGGATCCTCCTGCGCCGACGGAACCCATCCGGCCGCGCAGGAGATCCAATGGGAGGCCCGCCCCCCGTATCGTCCGGGCTACGGACGTCCGCTGCCGGGGTCCCGGACGCCGAAGACCGGATCCAGTCCGCTCGGAACCCGTTCCGGAACCGTCAGAAGCATCGGATCAAGGAGCGTTCCGGGATCCGTAAGCGCCTTCAGGAACTCCACGAGATCCGACATCTCCTGGTCGGTCAATCCGAGCGGCGCCCTCACCGAGGGATGGATTTGCTCGACCGGGATCGCCGGGTGCCGAGGCACCGCGCCGTCGTTGTAGAACCGCACGACCTCCTCCAGCGACTCGAACACGCCGTCATGCATGTACGGCGGCGTGAGCTCGGCATTGCGGAGGGTGGGGGTCCGGAACATGTACCGGTCGTTCGGGTCGAGGGTGAATTCTTCCCGACCCGCGTCGTCTCCCGGAATGACGACCTTACCCGTCCCTTCCTGCGGGACGGCCTGGCAAACGAACGAGAAGTCGCTGAACATCGGTCCGCTGTGGCAGTCGTTGCAGCGGCCCTTCGTGAAGAAGACTTCCAGTCCGCGTAGCTGCCGCGCGTTGAGGGCCTGGTCGTCGCCCAACACATAGCGGTCGTAGGCGGTGTTGCGGGTCACGAGCTCGCGCTCGTAGGACGCGATCGCGCGCGCGTAGGTCGACGAGTCGATCACGGACGAACGGGTACCCTGATCGACCTCGAGGGCCTCGTCGGGGAAGGCGTCCCGGAAGCGTGCTTCGTACTCGGGGACGGCGCGAATCCGCGTGAGCACCGAGTCGAGGGATACCGCGGTGGCGTGGGCATCGTCCATGCCATAGGCATCGCCCCGCATCTCCACCCGGGAGGTGATCGGCTTGGTCGCCTGGACCTCGAGGCCTTTCACGCGGCCGTCCCAGAACTGGAAGCCGTCGAACGACATCGCTCCCTCACCGTTCACATTGAAGGCGGTGTTGAAGACGGTCGGCGTGTTGCGAGGTTCGAGGGCGACCAGCTCTCCGGAGACCGAGGAGGTCGAGACGAGACGATTGGGACCGAGACCCGATCCGCTCACCCCGGCACCGAACTGGCGGCGATCGGCGAACGCGAAGTCCGGGTGATGGCAGGTGCCGCAAGCCACGTCCATCTCCCCGCCGAGCAGCGGGTCGAAGAAGAGCAGACGGCCCAGCGCGATCCGCTCCTGACGCGGCGGGTTGTCCGGTGGATACGGAATCGCCGGCAGCGTCTGAAGATCGAAGCGTGCGCGTAGGTCGGTCTCTGGGTTGGCAACCTTGGAATCGTCGTCGCTGCATCCAAACGAGACGAACGCCACGGCGACGGCTACGACGGGGAGCCACACTCCCCGTCGGACGAATCGCATGGCGGATTCCACCTTCGACATCGACACCTCCCTCCTTGGGCATCTGCCGGTCCGGCTTGCCGCGTGGAGGTCGCGACGAAACCCGATCGACGGCCCACCCTTTCGCGGGCGGGACTTTCCATGGGAATGGACCCGGAGCAGTCTAGCACCGCGATCCGGTCGGCACAGGGTCGAATCGAGGATGCCGGCCGGTGACCGCATGTGGCGGG
>JAGQHR010000675.1 GCA_020431745.1 Candidatus Eiseniibacteriota bacterium | reverse complement strand
CGGCGGCGAACGCCGCATTCGACAGGAGGACCGCGAAGAGAACCGCGCCGATCAGCGACCCACCCGAACGGACCGTGGCGTTCCCGCGATCCGGGAAGGGTTGGATGTTTGGATTCCGGCTCATGACTCTTGCCCTGCTGCGCCTGTCTCTTGGTCCGCGTTTCGCCCGTTCGTGCACCCAGGCCTGCGTCCGTTCCTGCGTTCAGTTCCGTCGTTCGTCATCCCGGCCATCCGGGGATTCGTTCCGTGTTCGTTGCTCTGCACTCAAAGTACGGAGCCATCGGGTTCGTCGGTTGCCAAATGGTCCCTGTCCGAATCCTAGAAGTTTCCTAAACACTCCCTTTTTTCCGCGGAGCGCTTCGGTCGCCCCTGCAGCTCGACTATCCCTTCGTGCACGTCATGCACCGGATCGACGACGAGCTGTAGGACAATGCGCAGAACGTGCCCGGCGGCTGCCAGGGAATCGAAGTGGCATGTGAAGGTCGGCCACCCGATCCGGGGAGCGACCCCTCAAACTTCGACTTGCGAATGACTTCCGGAAAGTGATCGGGTGGTACGGGCGGGCTTGCCGAGGGACATCGCGGTCGGTCGAGGAACGGAAGGGGGGGTTGGAGTGATCCTTGGCCCTGACCTTCCGCGCGCCGCTAGATGTACTCCTTGCCCATCCGCCAGGCTTCGGCGAGGGGAATCTTGATGCCGCGGCAGACGCAGATCGGCACGTCGCGTTCGAACGGCATCGTGTAGGGGAACGTGACGCGGGTGACTTCCCGGACATCCTCGAAAACCGTCTGCAAATCGGACACTTCCTGATTCACGAGGATCACGACTTTGGGATCGGGTGGCGTGTATCCCCACAGGTAGAAGCTGTTGTGCTGGCTGACCGCAGGCGGGAGTCCGAGAGCGCGTCCGTAGTAGAGGAGCGCACCGGCCTCGCCGTAGTTGCGTCCCACGATGAGACAGCTCGCCTGCTCCTCGGGGGGAAGCTGCCGATACACCTGGGCCACGGCCTCGGTGAGCTCGCGCCATCCGAAGCGATCCGCCAAGTGTTGCGAGAGCTCCGCCAGTTCCGCGCGCTCGGCGTTCTTCGGCGCCAGACCGATGCGCGCCTGGTACGCGACCAGTCCGGCCGGCGAGAGCACGGGAATCGCCATCGGTGCGGCGAACGTTCCACCGGACAGCAGACTCACGATCCAAAGCGGCCGAATCCAGCGCCATCGCCGCCTCACGCTGAGTCGTTCCCAAACCACGGCGCCCGCAGCGAAAAGCGGAAAGAACGCCGGATACAGGTAGTACGGCTTGCTCTTCTGCAGCACGAAGAAGATCACGATCGCGACGAAGGAGACACCGATCCAGCGTCGCTCCCGCAATTTGGGCCACACGAGCAATCCGACCAGTCCGCCCAGCCAGAGCAGCGCCGAGGAGGGCTGCATGTCGAGCACGTTCTGACCCAGGAAGCCGAGCGCGTTGATGTCCGCGATCTTGTAGCGCTGGGCATTCTCGATGAACTCCCGCGTCGGCCAGTCGTTTTGGATCTGCCAGAGCAGATGCGGGAGAACGATCACGCCGGCCAGCCCGAGAGCCGCCCACAGCGCTCGTCGCCGGAGGATGCGCAGGAAGGGCAGAAACGGCAGGGACACCGCGAGCCCCACGCAGAGTGCGAGCACGCTCAGCTTGTTCATCACGCCGAGCCCGACGAGCACGCCCAGCGTCAACCACCAGCGCGTCGGGACGCGCTCCGGTCCGGCCACGACGATCCGGTCCAACAGCAGGTAGATCGACGCCCAGAGCACGAGATCGAGCGCGTTCATCGAGTAGAAGCCGGTGTTCGCGAGAATCCCCGGCGCGAGCGCCAACGCGAGTGCCGCTGCGAGCTCGGCGAACCCGCCGCCGCCGAGCCGGCGCGCGAACCGCGCCGCGGCCAGGATCAGGAACACGCCCGCCAGCGCGGGCACGATCCGGATCGCGTGCACGCCGTCGCCGAACAGAGCACGGCTGAGTGCCAGCACCGCGATCGAAAGCGGAGGGTGGTCTACGTATCCCCACCCGAGATGGTTCGCGCAGGCCAGGTAATAGAGCTCGTCGCGGAAAATGCCGTAGCGGCCGTTGGTGAGCAGATGCAGGACGAGCTGCCCCGCCGCCACCAACCAAACGGGCCAGAAGACGAACCCGGCTATGCTAGCCCGGAGCGAGGGTGCTCCATCACTCCGCGTGGAGGCGCGCGAAGCGTCTTCTTGCCTGGCTGCGCTCGCTGCGTCGTCTCGTTTCAGGGTACCGTCTCCTAGCCCTTCGGCATCGTCACGGGCACTGCGGGCGCGCCTCCACGACGCCGTCGTTGGGGTCGCACGTGCGCAGATACCGGTCGCCGTCGAGGAACGTCTGCCCCTGGTCGTTCGTCGAAAGGACGTACTCGCGGGTCGAGCCGTCGTGGAAGGTCAGGAGCAAGGCCGCACTGCCCCCTCGGCCGACGATCTTCCAGGTTCCGTTCCCTTTGCCGTGCTGCATGCTGTAGCCGCCGGTGACGCCGCCGGGGTCGGCATTCCAGACCGTCTCGTCCTCGAGATTCCACTTGAAGTAGCCTTCCGCGCAGAGGTCGATCGTCGTCTGCGTCGTATAGCCGCCTCCGCCACCGCCGCTGTTGTACCGGCTGAAGTAACTGAGACGACAACCGTCGAGCTTTTGTTTCCAGGAGACCGCCTCCGGCGGCACAGGCGACTTGTAGAACTCGATCCCCTTCGCCAGGGACCGGGCCCGTTCGACCAGGGCGTCGT
>JAGQHR010000674.1 GCA_020431745.1 Candidatus Eiseniibacteriota bacterium | reverse complement strand
AGTGGGGGCCGGGCGAGACGGCGCCGCCTGCGGGCTTCCGAGGGCGCCGCTGGCGACGGTACCCGGCGGGGCGGTGTCGATGCGGGGTTGGGACGATCCGGACTCGGAGGATGCCCCGCCCGCGGACGGTGCCGGGGGCGACGATGAGTCTGACGTTCCCGCCCCCGGAGCCGCGCCGGCGACCGACTCGCGAGGAGCATCTACGGATCGGCCGGCGACTGCCGCCCCGCCGGCAGCGGCAGCCACCGTTCCCGGGGTCCCCCCGGAACCACCCTGTCCGCCGTTCTCGACCGCCCCGTCGGAACGACCTGTGGACTGAGGCCGGGTGGCCGGCCGTGCCGGAGGCTTGCGCGGATCGTCGTGCAGCTGCAACTCGTCCTCGATGCCCTTCATCGCCTTACGAAACTCGCGCATTCCGCTACCGACCGAACGTGCCACCTCTGGAATCCGCTTGGCCCCAAACAGCAGCAGGACGACGAACAGGATGATCAGAACTTCTTGAGATCCGACGTTGAACATCGAAGTGTCTCTCCGCCCGGCGCCGTGGCGTCGCATGAGCCGTGGAATGGGCTGGCCGGGCGCTCGGATCCGGTCCGGTAAGCCGCTGTCGAGGGTCATGCTACCAGAAGGTCCGGTCCCGACAAGGGCCCCGGGATCGCGCCGTTGATCCGACTCCGGAGAGCATTGGGTGCTCGATCCGGCACACCCCGAGGCGTCGGCGCGGACCTCCACACCGCCTGCTCGCAGACCCGACGTTTCCTCACATTCGGATGCTGGACCTCGTTGTAGGGAGCGGCCATACTGCCCGAATGCTCTGCAACCGTTCCCCGATGCCGCCGCATCCAATCTCGGGTCCAACGCTCGAATTCCCGACTCGAGGTCGGAGAGCGCGCACTCCAGGAAGAAGGATCTCGGATCGATGATTCGCTATCTCCGGCCTCCGCGGTCGGCGTCCGCGCTGACCCTGTTCTTTGCTATTGCCTCGATTTGGCTCGTCGGCCCCGGTCACGGGGCCGCACGAGCGCAAACCCCTCCCGTGCTGCCGCTGCGATCCGGCGAGGCGGACCCCGACAGCATGATGCTGGAAACGTTGCGTAGCATCGAAGGCGAGCCTCTGACCCTGCAGCGCGCGATCGAGCTGGCTCTCGGACAGTCGCCGGATGCCCGCGCCGCCGAAGAGGCCTATCTGGCTGCCGCGGCGACCGTCCGACGCGAGAAGGGAAGCTTCGATCCGGAGCTCTTCGCCACCGCGGAAAAGTCGAGCGACGATCAGCCGAGCGCATCGCCGTTCGCGGGCGCGGCCGTCGTCGAAACCGATCACACGACGACCTCGGCGGGTGCCCGCGTCACGCTTCCGTTCGGTACGGAGGTGGAGGCGAGCATCGCCACTGACAAGACCGAGTCCAACTCGTCCTTCGCGGCCCTCAATCCGGAAGACGCAGCGACCAGTCGCCTGCAGGTGCGTCAGCCGCTTCTCTCGGGGTTCGGCCCCGGAACCCGCGGACCCCTGACCGCGGCGGAGCGCCGTCTGGAAGCCGCCCGGGCGAGACGGCTGGAGAGCCGACTTTCCGTGCGCAGCTCAGTGGAGCGCACCTACTGGGAGCTCTACGCCGCCGAGCGCGACCTCGCCGTGCAGCGCCTGATCGTCGAGCGCGCGTCCTCCATTCGCGAAGAGGCCCAGCTTCGTGCCGACGCCGGGCTCGTGGGCCCCAATCAGGTGGCCAACGCCCAGGTCTTCCTTTCCGAGCAGCAGTTGGTGGAGCTGGACCGCAGCGAGGCTCTCGATCAGGTTTCCGACCGGCTCGCGTCGCTCCTCGGTCAGCGCCCACAGTCGATGCGTCGCTTCCATCCGACGGATGCCCCGCCCGAGACCTTCGACGTCGACAGCGACGATTCCCTCCTGGAGCGGGCCCGTGCCGGCAACCCCGGTCTGGTCGCGGCGCGGCTCGATGCGGAATCGGTACAGGCGGAGGAGAGAGCCGCACGCTGGAACGCTCTTCCCACGCTCGATCTGATCGGATCGTTGGGAGGTCACGGGCTGGGTGGGCGCCCCCACGAAGTCATCTTCGGAGCGGACACCCTGCTCACCAGCATCGACGGATCGCTGGGGAACGCGATTGGCGATGCCGTGGCCCGCGACTATCCCACCTGGTCAGTCGGAGTCGAGCTCACCGTCCCGCTCTTCCTGCGTGAGGGACGCGGCGAGAGGGATCGTCTGCGTGCCGAGCGTCGGCGGAACGACGCGTTGGTGCGTGGGATCGAACAAACCGTCGAGGAGTCGGTGCGCGCACGGGCTCAGGAGCTGCGCAACGGCTCACGCCGGCTCGAGCTGGCTCGGCAGGCGGTCGCGGCGGCACGGGAGCAGGTCCGGATCGGCATCATCGAGTTCGAGAACGGTCGCACCACGGCCTTCGAGCTGGTCCGACTCGGAGCGGATCTGGCCTCGACCCAGCAGCGCTATTCCGACGCGCTCGTCCGCACCGCGAGCGCTGCAGCCGAGCTCCGCGCGCTGCTCGGCGAGGGCGCGGAATGAGCGTGCCACGACGCGACGATCGAAGCCCCCGTTTCTCACCCGACCTGCCGGCGCGTGCCGCAGGCACTCCACGACAAGCGAGGTTGAACGCGATGAACACTGTCCCCACGGATCCCCGTTCCATCTCGGCGGCCGCCGAGCGGATGCCTTCGGTTCGAAGGGTCGGCTCGCACACCCGTCTCCTCCTCGTCAGCTCGCTGGCTCTGGCGGCTCTGCTCGTAACGACGGGATGCGGCAAGAA
>JAGQHR010000673.1 GCA_020431745.1 Candidatus Eiseniibacteriota bacterium | reverse complement strand
GCGGACACGGATTGGGGTCACACGTTGTGCCGCTTCCCTGGAAGGTACCGCCGGCATCGGTGCAATCGACTTCGATCAAGATCTGGCAGGTGCCATCCTCGAAGCAACAGGCACCCGCATCGCCGCCGATTCCGATCGATCCGCCTGAGCTCGGATTGCCCGAGTTCGTCGTGCTCGGTCGGGTCGGTTCATCGGCCGAGCTGCAGCCGAGGACGCCGACGACGCTCAATGAAAGACAACAGAGAGCCCAACGAAAGTATGTCATGAAGCCGATTCCTCCGCCCCGTCATGGTTGTCGAGTTCGATCGTTGCATCGGGAGAGGATCTGTCCGCTCGTCCTGAGCGGCAGAAGGAGCTCGAACGCCGAGCCCGAGCAAAACGGTGACGTCGGCCCGATTCGGGCGCCGCGATCTCGTTCTTCTCTGACCACGTAGGCGTGAACGCGATGCTCCCAGCCCCACAGCGTGCCCCTGCTGTGTTCCCAAGGGGTCAGTATCGAAACAGCCGAGGCGACTCCCCATCAGTTTTTTCCAAACAGCCGCAAGTCATGGCGTGTCTGAGGGATGCACACTGTCGGCCAGGGCCGGGGAAGCCTTCGAACGGCGAACGACGCGCCTCGGGAGCCAGGATGGGAGCGCGACGCCGGACGCAACCTCGTGAACGAGCGTTCGATGGGTGTTCGACTCGTTCATGACAGCGACCCGCCGGAGCGCCGCCATCAATGGTTTTCGCGGCGGAATCGTCCTCAGCTGATTCCGAACTTGGCCAGTCGGTAGAGAAGCACATGTCGGGGGATCCGCAAGTACTCGGCGGTTCGACTGCGATTTCCGCCGTGCTTGGCCAGGGCACGCACGATGATCTCGCGTTCCACGTCCCGCAGTGGGAGGGAGTCGTCAGGAAGCGTTCCCAGGAACTCCGCACGATCCGATTCGTAGCTCGAAGTCGGGTCTCCCTGGCTTGACGAGGTCGACGGTACGCCGACGGACGCGATGGGTTTCGGTGGAGACACCGTGCCGGGTAGGTCCGCCTCCGAGAGAGTGTCCGACGAACGCAACAGCACCATCCGCTGACACGTGTTGGCCAGCTCGCGAACGTTGCCGGGCCAGGTTCTCTGCATCAGCGCCTGCATGAGCTCGGGTGTCGAGCGTACCGGCTGGTTCGGCGCGAACTTCCGTAGGAAGACGTCCCACAGCGCGGGAATGTCGAGCGCACGTTCCCGTAACGGCGGAACGTGGATCGGGATTACGTTGAGGCGGTAGAAAAGATCGCTGCGAAAGCGGCCTTCCCGGACCGCCACCTCCAGATCGGCATTGGTCGCTGCGAGCACCCGCACATCGATCGGGAGCGGGCGGGATCCGCCGATGACATCGACTTCGCGCGTTTCCAGGACGCGCAACAGCTTGGTCTGGAGCTCCGGCGACAGTTCGGCGATTTCGTCGAGCAGTAGCGTGCCCTTCTGCGCCTGCTGGAATTTCCCGGGCTTGTCTTTGACCGCGCCCGTGAATGCTCCCCGGATGTGCCCGAAGAGCTCCGATTCCATGAGATCCCTCGGGATCGCCGCGCAGTTTACGGCGACGAACGGCTCGCTCCAGCGCTCCGACTGGGCATGGAGCGTCTTCGCCACGACCTCCTTGCCCGATCCCGACTCTCCGGTGATGAGGACCGTGGCGTCCGTGGGTGCAATCCTGCCGATCAGATCGACCACACGTTCCATCGCGGGGGAGGCATGCACGATCTCGATCGCCTGCTGATGTGCACGCAGACGATCGCGGAGAGACTGGTTCTCCAGGAGCAGCCGTCGGCGCTCGAGGGCTTGGTCGATGGTGACGCGTAGCTCGTCGCGGCGGTAGGGCTTCGTCAGATAGTGATAGGCCCCTTCCTTCATCGCCTCGACCGCATCCTCGATCGTCCCGAAGGCGGTGAGCACGATGACCGGAATCGCGGGGTGGGCGGTGTGCACGCGGCGCAGGACCTCCATGCCGTCGAGGCCGGGCATTTTGAGGTCGGTGATCACGATCTCGGGAGGTGACGAGGTGATGGCAGCCAGGGCGGACGCGCCGTCGCCATGAGCTTCCACGTCGTGACCGATTTCTTCCAGTGCGAAGGTGAGGACCTCACGCAGGCTCGCGTCGTCGTCGACCAGCAGTACCCTAGCCATGGTGCGCCCCTTCGTTTCGCGCGGGACGATCCGGCCGAGGCAGCTCCAGGGTGACGCAGGCCCCGCCTTCCGGCCGGTTGGCCACCTCGATGCATCCGCCATGTGACTCTACGATCCGATGGGAGATCGCGAGCCCGAGGCCGGTCCCCTTTTCCTTCGTGGTAAAGAAGGGAGTGAAGACGTTCTCGATTGCTTCATCCGAGAAGCCCGGACCGTCGTCGCGAATCTCGAGTCGAATCCGATCCTCCTCTGCGCTGCAGCGGACCTCCACGTGTCCCCCCGGCCCCGCGGCCTGAGCCGCGTTCAGGATCAGGTTGAGCAGCACCTGTCGGATCTGCTCGCGGTCCCCGAACGCCAGCAGCGGGTTTTCGGTGACCGCGGCGGTTCCAGCGTTGGAATCGTCGGCGCGGGCGGGACCGTTTCCGCTTCCGGAACCGTCGGGACAGGGGTGATCCATCACTTCGATCCGCGCCCGCGCCGTCTCCTTCTGCGTTCGCGCGAGCTCGATGACAGTTCGAATCTCCGGTTCGATCGCGAATGCGGCGGCCTTCAGTTCCCGTGGACGAGCGAAGGAAAGAAACCGGGTGAGCACCTCGTTGAGACGCTGAGACTCGTCCA
>JAGQHR010000672.1 GCA_020431745.1 Candidatus Eiseniibacteriota bacterium | reverse complement strand
CGTTGGCCCTCACCCAGCAACGGAGCTCGAACGTTCTCTTCGTGATCACGGGGCTCTTTCTGGCGCTCTCCACCTTCAGCCCCTCCATCATGTACCTGTGCTCGCAGCGGGAGGCCTATCCTGACTGGCGGCGTCGCCTCTGGATCCTGCCGGCGCTGATCGCGATCGGTGTCGGCATCGCCCTCAACAACTCGAAGGCGGTTGCGGAAGCCCTCCTCGGTCGCCGCTCCGGTTTCGTGCGGACGCCCAAGTACGGTGTCGAGCAGGAGCACGCGGAGCGGCGGCAGGCGGAAGTGCGGGAGCGGCGCCGGGTCTATCGGGTGCGCGGGAGCCTGGTCTTCCTCCTCGAGATCGCGATCGGGCTCTATGGCTTCGCGACGCTCGTCCAATACGTCGGCGACGGCAAGTGGGCGGTGGCGCCGTTCCTTCTGCTCAACGCGGTGGGCTTTACGACCGTCGGATTCCTCAGCCTGCTCCATTGGTGGCACGGTGCCGCGTCCTGGCGCGTCGCGTTCGCCCGTTGATCCGGTTCGCGACCCTCGGCATCCTGCTCCTGCCCGGAGCGATGCTGCTCGGCCGTTTTGCCGTGGCCGGAGATCCCTGGCCGCGCTTTCTGGTGCTCTTCGGCGCGACGAGCATCCTCTACGCCCTCGCGCTGCGCGAGTGGAGCCGGCTGCCCACGGCGATGCAGACCCGACCCGCGATCACCGCCTTCGTGCTCGCGATCGCTGCGCTCGGTCGCGTCGGGCTGCTGCCGATGGGAGCCTCGGATGACGTCAACCGGTACCTCTGGGAAGGGCGATTCCAAAACCTGGGCGGGAATCCGTACCACACGTCTCCCGCTCAGGTGCTGGGGCGAGATTGGACCGCTCCGGAACCGATCGGCGACGACCCGTTCCTCTCCGCCGTCAACCATCCCGAGCTCACCACGATCTATCCGCCGGGTGCAGAGCTGCTGTTTCGCGCGGTGACCGCGGCCGCATACCGCGCATCGCTCTGGAAGGGACTGACCTTGGCGGCGGATGCGCTGCTCGTCCTGGTCCTCGTCCTCCTGCTGCGCCGTCGCGGAGAGCCGCCCGGCGCCGTGCTGCGCTACGCCTGGCACCCACTCCCCTGGATCTGCTTCGCGGGAGAAGGACATCTGGACGTCTGGATGCTGGTGCCGCTCTGGCTGGCGTTCCTCTGGACCGAAGGAAGGCGTCGGCCCGCCGCAGGCCTCGCGTTCGGCGCGTCGATCGCGCTCAAGCTGGTCAGCGGGATGTACCTGCCGGTCTTCTTCCGTCGCCTCGGCGTCGTGCCGGTCCTAGTCGCCGGTGCGGTCGTCGCCCTCTGTGCATGGCCGTTTCGGAATGCGGGTTGGGGACTGGTCCGCGTCTTGGGGCACTTCGGGTGGACGATGGGACACAACGCAAGCCTGCATGCGTGGCTCGCTGCCGCGACGGGCCCGCAATCCGCCCGGATCGTCGTCGCGATCGTGTTCGCGCTCGTCATGGCGTGGGTCCTGCGTCGGAACCCTCCGCTCCTCGACGGTGGGCTCGTGCTCACGGGGGCCTTCCTCCTGCTGACCCCCACACTCCACCCCTGGTATGCGACCTGGATCATTCCGTTTCTGGTGTTTCGACCGGGGCGGCCGTGGATCGCGTTGAGCCTCCTGGTCGGTGTGGCCTACGCCGCCTACGGTCTGCGCGCGACGACCGGGGTCTTTCATCTGACGCGCTGGATGCGGGGGGTGGAGTGGGCGCCGGTCTATCTCTGGCTGGTGGTCGACGGGGTGCGGTCCCGGCGGGCGCGTTGACCACGGTCCGGAGATTGGCGTAAAATTCCGGGGATTCAAGAAGAGATAGGGTCCGCCCACGGAATGCGCCGTGGCTCATGCCCAATGCACCAAGGGGAGATTTCATCGGATGAAGCACGGCACTCTCTTGCCCCTGGCTGGTTTGATCTGCACGCTGGTTCCCACGCTGGCCTCGGCCTACAGCGGCGGCCCGCCGGATCGGTTTGCGAGCAACCCTCCGTTCGATCAGAACTGCACCTTCTGTCACTTCAGCTACGAGGTGAACTCCGGCGACGGCGATCTGCAGATCCTGGGGCTTCCGTCCGAGTTCGTTCCGGGACAGACCTACCCGTTGACCGTGATGCTGGAGGACCCGGGACAGCAGCGCTGGGGTTTCGAGCTCACGGTTCTCGACGATGCCGATGACTTCGCCGAAGGCGGAAGCCTGGTCGTGACCGATCCCCTGAACACGCAGATTTCGGAAGATGTGGAAGGGACCGAGGACTATCTCAAGCACACCAGCGAGGGCACGCACTGGCCGAGCGATGGGCCGACCAGCTGGAACTTCGATTGGACTGCGCCCGACCTGCCGAGCGTTACGTTCTACTTCTGCGGCAACGCGGCCGATGGGGACCAGTCGTTCGTCGGTGATTACATCTACGCACGCTCGACCACGGTGACGCGTCGCGAGGTGACGCCGGTTGCAGAGACGAGCTGGGGTCGGGTGAAGAGCCTCTACGTGGCGAAGCGCTGACGAGGCGCGCGACCTGGCGCTGCGGCGGGCCTCCGAGACGGCAGATCGGGAGCCCGCCTCGATCGGCGACGGGAAATGGAAACGGACCGAGTCGAAAGGCCCGGTCCGTTTCGCTACCTACTTTGCTCGTCGGGACCCCACTACCGCATGAGGACGAGGCGGCCGACTTCCTGGTGGTGGCCGGTCTGAATCCGATAGAAATAGGTGCCTGAGGCTACGCGTCGCCCGTCTCCGTCCGAGCCGTCCCACA
>JAGQHR010000671.1 GCA_020431745.1 Candidatus Eiseniibacteriota bacterium | reverse complement strand
GGCCCGCAGTCCCGGCAGCCCCAGCCCCGCCGGCGCCGGGAGGATCACCAGGATGAGCAGCGAGAGGACCGCGAGCTGCAGGACCAGCGCGTTCCACGAGCTGTTCCAGACGAACGCGTATGGCCCCGCGAGAGGGCGTCCCGCGCGGTCGATCTGCTCCGTCGGTCTCCGGCTCGACTCGTCGCTCAAGGCTCTCTCCGACTCCCACTCCCTCCGGCTTCCCGACGTCGCGTGACCCGGCGACGGGATTGGCTGCCGAAGGCGGTCCCCTGCAAGAAGATCGGCCTTCTCAGTCCGTTCCGCCCGTGCGCCGCGGGTTCTTTTCCGCTCCGTCGCAACGGGTGGCCGCCGCCTGCCGGTGTCGACTCGCCGCGCGGCGCCGCCTCCGCGCGTTCCACCCGACCGGGGCGCCGTGACCGCGAGGTCCACCCACCCCGCGGCGCCGTGGCCGCAAATCACACGGAAAGCGCGGTTTGACCGCTCTGCACACTCCGCGGGAGGCTAGCACGCGGACCGGGGTAGGGGGACCAAAACCGAAACCGCGCGTCCGGGATTCCGGCCCACGCGGTTCGGGAAGGATGTGCGCCTGGAGGGACTCGAACCCCCAACCGTCGGATCCGAAGTCCGATGCTCTATCCATTGAGCCACAGGCGCGTGTCGGATCGCGATGATTCTGGACACGCCCGCGCCGAACCGTCAAGGCAGGGAACACCAGGGCCGATTCGGTTCGTGGGGCCCGGACGCATCGGTCCCGCAGCGGGAGTGGCGCGTTGGGCCCGGCGAATCAGTCCCGGCCCGGGAGTGCCCCGAACCGTGGGCGAATCAGTCCCCAGCGGGAGTAGCGTCGCGCGCTCGGCGAATCAGTCCCGGCCCGGGAGTGCCCCAAACCGTCGCGGGCAATCAGTCCCGGACCGAGACCGGCCGGGAACCCGAAGGATTGCCTGCCTCCCCCTGTCCGATATACTCCCGCGAATGTTCACGGCGCGCCCGGACGGGCGGGTCGATGGAGTGAACCTGGTGGGATCCGCAAGATCCAAAGGAGCCCAACGAGAGATGGCGCATTCCGAAGCCACCATGCCCAGCCTGGGTGCCAAGTCCGATGCTCTGGTCCAACAGTCCGAGTCGTTCGGGGCACACAACTACCATCCGCTGCCGGTCGTGATCGCGACCGCCAAGGGCGTATGGGTGGAGGATCCGGAAGGCCGCCGTTACATGGACTTCCTCTCCGCCTACTCGGCGGTGAACCAGGGGCACCGCCATCCCAAGATCATCGGCGCGCTGAAGGCCCAGGCCGATCGCTGCACGCTCACCAGCCGCGCGTTCTACAACGACAAGATGGGTGACTTCCTCGAGAAGCTCTGCCGCTACACCGGCTACGAGATGGCGCTGCCGATGAACACCGGTGCCGAGGCGGTCGAGACCGCGCTCAAGATGGCGCGCATGTGGGGCCACAAGGTCAAGGGCGTGCCGGACGGCAAGCAGGAGATCATCTGCGTCGAGGAGAACTTCCACGGACGCACCATCACCATCATCTCCTTCTCGACCGATCCCGACGCGAAGAAGTGCTACGGGCCCTGGACCCCCGGCTTCACCGTCATTCCCTACGACGATGCCCAGGCCCTCGAGCGCGCAATCACGCCGAACACCGTCGCGTTCCTCGTCGAACCGATCCAGGGCGAGGCGGGGGTGCACGTCCCGAGCGAAGGCTACCTGCGCCAGGTGCGTGAGATCTGCACCAAGCACAGCGTGCTCATGATCGCGGACGAAGTGCAGACCGGATTCTGCCGGACCGGCAAGAAGTTCGCGTGCGATCACGAAGGCGTACGTCCCGATGCGATGTGCCTCGGCAAGGCGCTCGGCGGGGGTGTCTTTCCGGTCTCCGCGGTCGTGGCCGATCGCAAGGCGCTCGGCGTCTTCACACCGGGGACGCACGGCTCGACCTTCGGCGGAAACCCGCTGGGCGCCGCGGTCGCGATCGCGGCTCTCGAGGTCCTCGAGGAGGAGAAGCTCGATCAGCGGGCCGAAGAGCTGGGCGAGCTGGTGCGGAGCGAGCTGAAGAAGATCTCCTGTCCGAAGATCACTCAGGTGCGCGGCAAGGGGTTGCTCAACGCGGTCGTTTTCGAAGAAGGCTTCGAGGCCTGGGACGTTTGCGTAGCACTCAAGGAGAAGGGGCTGCTCGCGAAGCAGACGCACGGCAACATCATCCGCTTCGCCCCGCCGCTCGTCATCACCCGTGACGAGGTGATGCACGCGATCGGGATCATCCGCGAAGTCTTCACCGCAATCTGACGGGATCCATCCGCCCGGAGGAAGAGGTCGCGTCGGCCCGTTGAACGAGGCGAGGCCGGCGCTCCCTGACTCGATCGAGAATCGTCCCGTCCGGAGTTCCGCGGCGGGACGTTCTCGTTTCTAGGGTGAGGAGCCGCTCCCGATCCGCTCCGCGAGGATCAGCTCGCGCGGGTCCGGCACGGACCAACCGGGGCGCGCATCCGGATCGGGGTTGTTCCCGAACGGCACATCCGGTGCATGCACCGGTGCCGGGGCCCACTGGTAGCGCGCGATCTCGCGCTGGAACACCGGCCAGTGCAGGAACGGCACGCTCCGCCGCACGACCACGAAGCGCGGGGGAGGATCCGCCTCCGCCCGGAATGCCTCGACCCCTCCGCGAATCGGATTGGGCAGATAGAACTGCAGCGGCACGTCCTCGTACGTGACGAGGATCTCGTCGCTCGGTCGCGCGTGGTCACGCAAGTATTCGACGACGGCGCGGTTCGGATCC
>JAGQHR010000670.1 GCA_020431745.1 Candidatus Eiseniibacteriota bacterium | reverse complement strand
GACGCCGACCGTGATCCGGGGCGACGCGCCGACGAACCAGGCGTCCGAGTAGTCGTCGGTGGTGCCGGTCTTGCCGGCCGCCGGCGCCCGGAAGCCGTGCTTGTAGCGGGCGGGTGCGCCCGTGCCGTGATCCATCACCGAACGGAGCAGGCTGACCATGATTCCCGCGGTGCGTTCGTCGACGACCTCGCGCGAGTGGGGACTGTGCTCCTCCAAGAGGTGTCCGTAGCGGTTCTCGACCCGATCGATCAGATACGGCTCCTGATAGATCCCCTGGTTCGCGAAAATCCCGTACGCGCTGGTGATTTCGAGCGGAGTGAGCTCGCCCGTCCCCAAAGCAAGGGACAGGTACGGAGGCAAGGGCCGATCGATCCCCATCCCGTGCGCGAGCTCGATCGCGCGACGCGGCTCTTCCTGTTCGAGGAGCCGGACCGCGGGGATGTTGATGCTCTTCATGAGGGCGTAGCGCAGAGTGACCGGTCCACGGAATTGTAGATCGAAGTTCTTCGGTGACCAGTTCGTGATGCGATTGCCGGGGCCGGGAACGTCGTAGCTGAGCGGGGTGTCCAGCAGAATCTCGTTCGGTCGATGCCCGTCCATGACGGCCAGCGTGAAGATGATCGGTTTGAACGCGCTCCCGGGCTGACGCAGCGCCTGCGTGGCACGGTTGAACTTGCTCTCGGCGAAGCTTCGCCCGCCGAACATCGCGCGGATCGCACCGGTCTGCGGTTCCACGGCGATGAGCGCGCCCTGCAAGTACGGCGTTCCCTGCTCCGGATTCTGCAGGTGCCCCATGCTCTTGCCCTCTTCGCGCAGATAGGCGAACCGGTGGGCCTGCTGCTTTTCGACGGCGGCGATCTGCTTCTCCATCGCTTCGCTGGCTGCTTCCTGGAGACGCAGGTCGAGCGTCGTGTGGATGGTGAGCCCACCGCTGTAGACGGCGTCGTCCCCGTAACGCTCGGCGAGCTCGCGGCGCACCGACTCGGTAAAATAGGGCGCGCGCGAAGTGGTGCGTCCGCCACCGGCATGCAGGACCACGGCAGTGGTTTCAGCCGCAGCGCGCGTCAGGCTGTCGATGGCGCCGGCCTGCTCCATGCGCCGGAGCACGAGATTGCGCCGCTGGCGTGCGCGATCGGGTTTGCGGCTCGGGCTGAAGGCGGCCGGATTGGCGATGACCCCGGCGAGGAGCGCGCACTCCTCCAGGTCCAGATCATGGGCGGGCTTTCCGAAGTAGGTCTGGGCCGCCGCTTCCACACCGTAGGCGCCGTCGCCGAAGTAGATCTTGTTGAGGTAGAGTTCGAGGATCTCGTCCTTCGAGAACGATCGCTCCAGACGAATCGCGAGCACGGCTTCCTTGAGCTTCCTCTCGATGGTCTGCGAGTCGCTGAGGAAGAGCTTGCGCGCGAGCTGCTGTGTGATCGTGCTCGCACCTTGCTCGATCCCGCCGGAGAGAAGATTCGTCCCGAAGGCGCGCACGATCCCTTGCAGATCCCATCCCCAGTGGCGGTAGAAGCGGGTGTCCTCGGTGGCGAGAATCGCCTCCCGGATCTGCTCCGGCATTTCCTGCAGGGAGATCGTCGATCGGTTCTCGACGAAGAACTCGCCGATGACTTCGCCGCGGCGGTCGAGCACGACCGAGTTCACACTCGGCTCCAGCTCCCGCAACGTCCGAGGGCTGGGCAGCTCGTCTCCCCACAGGAAGAAGAGCAGATAGACGGCACCCGCCATCGACAAGGGGACCAGGATCACCAGGGTCAAGAAGATCCGCATTCGCGCACTCCAGCACAGGCCTGCCAGGGAATCAAGGGAGCCGCGCTCGTCACGAAGGTTTCGGATCCGGGCGCTCGCGTAGGAGGGGGCTCCGGGCGGTCCGTCGTGACGTGAGAGGGATCTCCAAGACTCGGGTCTGCAAGGAGTTCCACGCTCGTCTCCTCTCCAGGTTCCCGCCTCCGCACGGGTAGGGCTCGGATCAGTGGACGAGGAACTCCCTCGGCAAGCTCGCCCGGGGCCGAGCCGGTCCGATCGTCAATCGGCTGTGGTCCTGCCACTTACGAGCGGCGCTCCCCGACGGAGCGGTCGACGGGAGAACGTCGTGAGAGAACCGTGAGCAAAATCCGGTTGACGACCGGGAGTCGACCCCCTAACTTCACGCGTCCCGGCCAGGGGATTTTCCGGTGGTCATTCGGCCCCGAGAAAATCTCGCCCTCCGAAAGCACTTTGTGCTTGACGAGAGGGAGCCTGGCTGGATAGGTTTCTCGTCTGCGCCCGCTGGCGCGATAGATGGTCTTTGACAAGAGAAGAGAAGAGTTCGCGAGCCCAAGTCGATGCGAGGGCCGGCCGGAAATCCGTTTCCGGCATGTGCTTCGAGCATCTTCCAATTTGACCCATATCCCAGCCAGGGATGTGGGACTCCGAGTTTTCGAACACGGAGAGTTTGATCCTGGCTCAGAACGAACGTTGGCGGCGTGGATTAGGCATGCAAGTCGAACGAGAAAGTCCCCTTCGGGGGGCGAGTAAAGTGGCGAACGGGTGAGTAACGCGTGGGAAATCTGCCCTCGAATTGGGGATAACACTCCTAACGGAGTGCTAATACCGAATGAGACCACGGAGTCGCATGGCTTTGAGGTTAAAGGTGGCCTCTACTTGTAAGCTACCGATCGAGGATGGTCCCGCGTCCCATTAGCTTGTTGGTGGGGTAATGGCCTACCAAGGCGACGATGGGTAGCTGGTCTGAGAGGATGGTCAGCCACACTGGGACTGAGATACGGCCCAGACTCCTACGGG
>JAGQHR010000669.1 GCA_020431745.1 Candidatus Eiseniibacteriota bacterium | reverse complement strand
TGTAGGACTCTAGCTGGAGCACCTGGACGGCGCCGAGCACGTCCCCCTTCGGATTGCTCAGCGGGAGCAGGAACGACAGCGCCCATCCGTCACCGACCCGCCGGCGCCAGCTGCCGGGCGCCCGGGTCTGGAGCGACCGTTCGAGCTCTTCTTCGTGCATGAACGGAAAGCTGTCCAGCGTGGCGGACTGGTAGAGCACCTCCCCGTCGGGTTGAAAGAGGCGCAGACCCAGCACGCGCTCATAGCTGGTGATGCGGTCGATGAACTCGTGGGCCTGATCGATCTGCCCCGTGCTGAGATAGTCCTCCATCGCGAGCTGGACCGTGCGGGCGATCGCGCGCCCTTCGCGAGCCAGCTCCGCACGGTGCCCGGCCCGGCTCCGTCGGTCGTCCAGATAGCCGAACAGCGCGAGGAGCACGACCAGGGGGATCGCGATCGACAGCGTGAGCTTGGTTCCGATCTTCATCGTGGGTGCCGGCTAGCACGCGGAGAGCGTCACCACGTGACCGCCACCGTGTTGGGAAAGGATGATACGGATCATGCGATCGCAGGAACGGTTCGACCGTCCCTTCCTCCGGGTTTCCATCTCGTTATCGATATCGCCCGGACGGGGGCGCGTCAGTCCACTCGATCGACGTCCACCTGGCCGGAGAACCGCCGGCGCAGGTGAGACCACGACATCCCGACCGCGAGGATGCCGGCGAAAAGAACCAGAACCGCATAGGCGATCGCGGAAACGCTGTCGCGCGGCACGATTCCGACGTCGATGAGGAGCCACAGCAGCGTTCCGAAGAGCGCGACCGTGAGCACGAAACCGACGAGTCCCAGGGACTGGCGCGCGGCGCGGATGAAGACGGTCCAACCGATGGCCAGAACCACTCCGGCGAGGATGAGGACGGGGCCGACGTGGTCGGGAATCGATCGGGTGAGCCAACCGACGTAGGAGACACCGCTCGGGTTGTAGGTCATGAAGACCAGGACCAGTGCGAAGAGGAACCGGAGCAACGCGGCTTGCGCGCCGAACACCTGAGAAGCCATCTCACCCCCCGCGGGGACGCGGTTTCCGTCCCCGAATGCGGTTGCCCGGACGCGAGCCGATCGCCCTCGTCTTCAGCACGGGAAACGCTACTCGACCGGTGGCGGGTCGGCAACAGATTCGAGGCGGGTTCCGATCCAACGGGCCAAGGACCGGAGCGCTCCCATCGAGGAACACGGCGACTTCAGATCAGTCCGGCCTCCCGCATCGAGAACGGCGCGCCCTGCCCGAGGATCAGGTGGTCGAGCACCTCGATGCCGACCAGGTCCCCCACCCGGCGCAGCCGTTGGGTGATGTCGAGATCCTCTTCGCTGGGGCTCGGATCGCCGGACGGATGGTTGTGCGCCAGGATCAGGCTCGCGGCGGAGAGGGAGATGGCGGGACGGAACACCTCCCGGGGATGGACGATGCTCGCGGAGATCGACCCAACCGATACGACGTCCACCCCGATCGGCAAGTGTCGGGTGTTGAGCATCACGGAGACGAAATGCTCCTTGGCCTGGTAGCCGAAGTGCCGGATCAGCGGCAGCACGTCTTGCGGCGTCCGGATCGGTTGCTGGACTCCCCGGATCGGACCGAAAACGCGGCGGCCGATCTCGAAGACGGCCTGGAGCTGACAGGCCCGGGCGGTGCCGAGGCCGCGCACGCGACGCAGCTCCTTGGGAAGCAGACGCGAGAGCGCTTCCAGGCTCTTCTCCCGGAGCATTCCGTCCGCCACCTCCCCGACCGACGTTCCGGTGTAGCCCGTGCCGAGGACCGCCGCGAGAAGATCCCGATCGGTCAGGCTCTCTACGCCCGACCGGAGGATGCGCTCGCGAGGCCCTTCTCCGGGCAGATGGGCGCCCACAGTTCGTTCATAGCGGACGGATGCCTCTCTGACCATGAATCCCCCTCACCCGCATCGTCTGCTGCTGTGGACAAGTCGCTGATCCATCGACGCTACGGGGAGGAGGAAGCGAGGAACGTGCCGACTACCGCGAATGCGGCGCGGCGAGGTACGGAAAGGCGCTCGCGAACGCGACATCGTTCGCCGGGGGATTGAGCGGGAGCCCCGCCAGCGTGCCGGCGCCGTGCACGCTCAGATCGAGCAGCACGACGGCCAAGGTCACATCGATCACCGGATCGGCGAGGCCACGCCCGTTGGGGAAACCCGCGGGCTGACTCGGGTCGATCCGGAGGACATCCGGCACGACGAGGGGCGCCGCCTGGGAGACACAGTCGCCCGTGGCGCACGGCGTCAGTCCCGCCCCGGTGAGATCGTCGTCGAGCGCCTGATGGAGCCCACCGACGTTGGCCGTGATGTCCGCCACGAAGTCCCCGGCGGCATCGTCGGTCGGGTCGGCCGCGTTGTAGGCGTCTTTGTTCCCGCTCGAGATGACCGCGGTCGCGATCGCCGGCATGCCCATCCGGTCGACGCGTCGGTAGGCCGCAGGAGCGTCGGTCGCGAACTGGAAGCCTTCGTCCTCGGGCGGATTCGCCCCGTTGTCGTCATCGCTGCAGCCGACGAAGGCGAGGGCCGCGAGCGGTAGCAGGATCAGTTTCCAATGGGATCGCATGATGATTCTCCTCAGGACTTGCGGCCGGTGGTGGCCCACAGGTTGATCTTCGATCCGGAGCCCAGGGCGGCGCTCAGATCCATCTCGACGACGATCGCGGTCACGTTGAGTCCCGCGAAACTGTCGCGCGTGCTGTCGAAGGACAGATCTCCCGTCTGCAGCGTCATCTGGTAGCCGGCGAGATCGAAGAAGAACGGATCGTCGCGCCAGCCCGCGAAGACG
>JAGQHR010000668.1 GCA_020431745.1 Candidatus Eiseniibacteriota bacterium | reverse complement strand
AGGCCTCGCTCGGCGCCGGGAACAGCAGCGCGCCGGCCACGAGCATGAACATCGCAAAGCGGACCGCAACCGAGGCGAGCGTCGAGTCGATTCCCGGGTGGAATCTCCCGCGTCCCTCCGCGTTTCGGCGATCGCTCGCGCTCGCTGTCCGTCCCTGCACGCGAGTCTCCCCAAAGCTCGGATCGAGATCGAAGCGGGTCCCGTGGACCCGGGTCGGCATTCCTGGACTGGGCCGAGTCACGCCCGCAGAATACGTCAATTCGCGACCGAAGGGGAATCGAGGGCTTCGCGCGGACTCGGACGCGACGGCGGCCGGTGCGGGAGTGGCCCTGGGGGGAGTTTCTGATGCCGACACTGGATCATGAGATGGCTGAGGTCAGGATGAGTGACGGAGTGCGGGAGCTCCCCGATCGGTCGGGATCCGCGATGCGGCGAACAGTTCGCGTGCCGGGTCGGTACACTCGCCGCGTGGTTCTGGCCGCGGTGCTCTTCGTTACGGTCGCGCAGGGGGCGGTTCCGCCGGATGCTCGTGCGTCGACGGATCTGGATGCTGCGCAACGGGACGGCGAAATCCTCCTCCCGCGCTATCCGGCGCCGAGCCCGGACGGGAGCGAGATCGCCTTCTGCTATCAGGGCGACATCTGGATCGTCCCCAGCCAGGGTGGCGTGGCCCGGCGTCTCACGGCCAACTCCGCCTATGACAGCAACCCGGTCTGGTCTCCGGACGGGTCGCGCATCGCCTTTTCGTCCACGCGGGACGGGAACCAGGACGTCTTCGTGATTCCTCTGCAGGACGGCACCGTCACGCGCCTCACCTGGGACTCCTCCTACGACATTCCGACCTCGTGGACACCCGACGGCGGAGCGGTGCTCTTCCAGAGCCGCCGGTTCCTCCGGGATGGATACAACGACGGATCGTTCCTCGTCCCCGTCGACGGCGGCATGCCGGTCCCGGTCCTCCCCGTCGGCAGCCGGCAGGGAGTCGTCTCTCCCGATGGGACGCGCGTGGCGTTCGTGCGCGGCGCCGTCGCGTGGTGGCAAACGGGTTATCAGGGACCGGCGAAGCTGCGTCTTTGGCTCGCGTCGCTGCCCGGCACCCTGGATGGCAGGCCCATCGCGGAGCAGTGCGTGTCCGCACGGTCCGCGTTGCGCAAAGCCGGCTTTGCGTGGGGCGACGACGAGAGCGCGGATCAGGTGGGCTATCTCGCGGATGCGGCCCTGTGGCCGACCGCGGACTTCCGGAACCTCACCGCCCTGGGCACGGACGAGGGTGAGCGCCGTTCCCGGCCTGCTGCGCGCGGCCAGGCTCCGGATTGGGACCGGACCGACTATGAGCCGGGCGTCAACTCGGATCCCGCGTGGCTGTCCGACGGAGAGCATCTCCTCTATCTCAGCCAGTGCAACGGCATCGCGAACCTCAAGATCCTGTCCATCGAGGACGGCGCGCGGTCCTTCGTGACCCGGCTGGAAGGGGGGCGGATGCGCTGGCCCGCGCTGGCACGTGACGGCTCGCTCGTCTCCTTCGAGATGGAAGACGGGTGCTATGCGGTAGATCTCTCCCGGACCGCGGACGGATGGGCGGCGAGCGAGCCGCGTCGGGTCCGCATCGAGATCCCGCTCGACGAGCGGATGCCCCGGATCGAGCGGCTGCGAGTCACCTCGGGAGCGGACGAGATGGCGGTGTCTCCCGACGGCATGCAGATCGCGTTCGTCTACCAGGGTGACGTCTACGCGATGAAGGCGAGCGAGGAGGAGCCGTTTGCGCATCCTCTTACCGAGACGCCGTTCCGGGAGCGGAACATCGCCTGGGCGCCCGATTCCGAGTCGCTGGTGTTCGTGAGCGATCGGAGCGGCAACCAGGATCTGTTCGTCGTGCGCTCGTCCGATCCGGAGGAGATGCGTCTGGCGCGGAGCCACCGTTTGGAGACGAAACAACTGACCACGACTCCGCAAGACGAACGCAATCCCCGGTTCTCTCCGGACGGGAAGCGGATCGCGTTCCTCCGAGGTCGGGGGAATCTCGTGACCATCGATGCGGCCGGTGGCGGCGAGACCGTGCTCGTGGAAGGGTGGTCCGATCTCGACTACGTCTGGTCTCCCGATTCCCGTTGGTTCGCCTTTGCGAGAGAGGATGACGACTTCAACTCGGACATCTTTCTGATGCCGGCCGACGGTTCGCAGGAACCCCAGAACGTCAGCCGTCATCCGGACAACGACTACGCCCCGGCCTGGTCGGCCGACGGCAAGGTGCTGGCCTTCGTCTCCGACCGGCGTTTTCCGCTACAGACCGACATCTGGTACGTCTTCCTGACGCGAGCCGATGACGAGCTCTCGCGCGAGGAACGGCTGGACGCTTGGGACGACGGCAAGGAAAAGGGAAAGTCCAAGGGCAAATCCAAAGGCAAGGATCAGGACCAGGACAAGTCCAAGGGCAAAGACAAAGGCGGCGACAAGGACGGGTCCAAGAAGTCGGAGGATGAGAGCGAGGACGAGATCGCCCCGATCGAGATCGACTTCGATCGCATCTGGGACCGGCTCCGTCGGGTGACCTCCTTCCCCGGATCGGAATCCCGCGTTCTCGTGTCGAAAGACGGCAGCGAGTTCGTCTTCCTCAGCAACGACGAAGACGAAGTCGATCTCTGGAAGGTGAAGTGGGACGGCTCCGATCCGAAGCGGCTGACCGAGAACGGGACTTCGCCGCGGGACGTGCAATGGGGTCCCGACCAATCGCGCATCTTCTACCGGCGTCCGAACGGAGCCTTCTCGTCGATCGCCGCGAAGGGAGGGGATGCCGAGAGCTACGCCTACGAAGCCGAAGG
>JAGQHR010000667.1 GCA_020431745.1 Candidatus Eiseniibacteriota bacterium | reverse complement strand
GTCCGATCGAGCGCCGGCCCGAGCCGGAGCAGGATGTCGAAGAGAAGCCATAGACCACACGACGCCCCGCCGATCCCGGCGAACAGGAGCGTCTTCCGCAGAGGCATGGAATCCGGGGAGTTTCGATGTATCACCACGGGAAAAGCGTACCGAGCCTGCGTCGGGGATCGGTTCGGCCCGCGTTCGGATTGTGTTGGACGGGAGTTCGTGGGCTGCTGGGTGCCCGCTCGGTAATCAGGCTACTGGGTAGCCCGCTCGGCAATCAGGCTACTGGGTAGCCCGCTCGGTAATCAGGCTACTGGGTAGCCCGCTCGGCAATCAGGCTACTGGGCAGCCCGCTCGGTAATCAGGCTACTGGGTAGCCCGCTCGGCAATCAAATAGATCGTCAGGATCTGGGTCGTGACGCTGACCACGTCCTTGAACCCACCCCACCAGTCGCGGTCGGGCTTTTCGGGGACCCAGACCGTGTCACCAGGCCCGAGGTCCTTGACGTCGGCCCCTGGGATCCACTCGCCGGTGCCGGCCCGGATCACGCGGGTCTTGCCCCTGTCGGCCCGCTCGGCGTACCCGCCCGAGCGTTCGATGTACTCCTTGACGGTCAGTCCCCGCTCGTACGGGATGTTCCCGGGGTCGGCGACCAGGCCCAGTACGGAGACGAAGTCCCGCCGCGTCGCGATGTTGATGATGTCTCCGCGACGCAGCAGGAGATCTTGGGTCAGGTCGCGCTGAACGAAGAGCTGCTGGAAGTCGACCACCATGAGGCCGGGAGTCTCTCGGGAACGAACCTTGAAGTACTCGTATTCGTCCGGCTTCATGTCCGCGACCGGGATGTTGCGGAGTCGCTCGAACTCGCGGTCTTCGAGCCGCAACGACTCGCGTCGGATCAGCTGCGACTCTTGGAGGAACGCCTCGGGAGTGAAACCCCCGGCCCATGCGATGACCTCGGTGATTCGGGTCTCTCCCTCGACGATCGGATACGAGCCGGGGTACTCCACCTCCCCGCGGACGTCGACCAGCGGCCGCAGCCGCTCTTCCGGCACGACGCGCACGAAGACGAGATCGCTCGCCTCGAGCTCGACGTCCGGATATTCGAGAGAGCGGTCGGTGACGATGCGCGCTCCCACCGGCGAGAAGCGGCCGACCTCCGCCGGAAGGTGTCCCACCGAGATGGAGTCGGCGGCGATCGGCACCCCTCCGTTGGGAATGAAGAACCGGTAGCGGGGCGCGCCTCCCCCCGGATAGCGGGCGATCTCGAGGGTATCGGTGAACGCATCCGCCGTGAGACCGCCCGCGAAGAAGATAGCGTCGCTCAGACGGTCACCCGGCACGTGCTCGAAGTCCTCCGGCTGGTTGACGGCGCCGCGGACCTGATAGTTCTCGCTCTTGAACGGGACGTAGACGATGTCTCCGTCCTGGAGCAGCGGATTGTCCTTGGCGATGCCCCGTTGAAGGAAGGCGAAGAGATCCGCCGACGCCCGAAGGTTTCCCGACGATTGCACGCGGATGCGACGCCGACTCGCCTTGTCCGTGAGCCCGCCGGCCCAGTTGACGGCGGAAGAGACGCGATCGACGGCGCTCGCGAGGTAGGTCCCGGGACGCTCCACCTGTCCCAGGACGTGGACCTGGAACTTGCGCAGGCGGGTCAGGGTCACCGTCACGTCGACGTTGCGAAAGTCCTTCAGGATCCGTTCCCGGATCTTCGCGCGCGCCTCTCCCAGCGGCAATCCATCAACGGGCAGGATGCCGATCGACGGGAGCAGGACCTTCCCTTCCAACGTGACGGGCAGATCATAGGTGATCGGTTGCGGACCCCAGATGCCGACGGTGAGCACGTCGCCCGGCCCCAGCCGGTAGTCATCCGCGTTGATCGCGGACTCGAGAGCGGCTCCCGGTGCCGCCAGGGCCGATCCCAGGTCCGCCCCGGCACCGACCGATCCGGCGGCCGTTCCGGCTCCGGATCCGGCCGCGCCCGCGCCGCTTCCGGGGCCGCCACCTCCACCGAGCAGATCGTTCTGCGCCAGCGCCGGCGTGGCCAACGCGAGCATCCACACGACCGACGCGAGCAACGCGAGCAACGATCGAACCGACAACCTGGGTATCTCCGCTGGGTTGCTGCGCCACGGTCCATCCGCGGAAGGCGGAGGATCGGTCGACGCAAGCCGCTATCCTAGCGGAGTGGGCGGGGAGCGCAACCTCGGGAAGCGGGCCCCGCCGGCTCATCCTCCCAGCAGGATCTCCTCGAACAGATCGAGGACCCGCGGGTCGTCTTTCTGCGCCAGCCAGAAGAAGACCGCCCCACGGACCTCCGGATCGGGATGGGTTCGGGCCAGCCGCAGGAGAATCGGAACGCACTCCGGATCGGGCCGTTGCGTCAGGGCGAACACCGCCTTCTTGCGGAGCTCGACGTCCTCCGAGGAGTCGTTGACCACCGACTCGAGCTCCGCTGCGACCTTCTGCCCGGCCTCCTGTCCGATCCAGAACATCGCGGACTCCCGCACGTCTTCCGGTCGCGTCCGGTCCCGAGCCAGCCCGAGGATCGCCGGCCAGGGATCGACGCCGCGTGCGATCGTCGCCGGGAACACCGCATCCTCGGCGACTCCAGCGCGCCCGTTGCGCGCGAGTGTCAGGAAGAACGTCGCCGCCTCCTCCGCCGGAACGTCCCCCAGATCGCGCGCCGCGTCGATGTCGCGCCACTCGCCCCCGACGTGGATGTCGAGATCACGGACATCGCCTCCCCGAACCTCGATTCGGACCCTGGCCGGACCTTCGTCCCGGTATCCGCGGGGAACCCAGTCCCGTTCGGGCCGCGTCGTGATGATGTG
>JAGQHR010000066.1 GCA_020431745.1 Candidatus Eiseniibacteriota bacterium | reverse complement strand
AGGTGCGTAAAGAAGGGAGCGCGTTCGATCTCCCGATCGCGCTGTCGATCCTCGCGGCGCACGGGCTCATTCCCGAGGACCGTCTGACGGGATTGATGGTGGCGGGCGAGCTCACTCTCGCCGCCGAGGTACGGCCCGTGCGCGGCGCGCTCGCGATGGCGTTGACCGCGGCGCGTGTCGGGGCGCGCACGCTCCTGATTCCAGAACGGAACCGGGCCGAGGTCGGGCACGTCGCCGGCATCGAAGTGGTCGGATGCGATTCGTTGGTTGAGGCGTGCTCCATTCTCATGGGGGAAGAGACGCCCGAGGATCGGGGCAGACGCGGGAGGGTGTCGCGCCCCGGTGAGGGAACGGGAGGGACTGGCGGAACGGCCTCTGCGCACGAGTCCCCTCCCGTTCCCGGCCCGCTTTCTCCCCCGGAGGTCGACCTGGCGCAGATCGCCGGTCAGCCCGCGGCTCGACGCGCGCTCGAGGTGGCTGCGGCCGGAGGACACAACCTGCTCCTGATCGGGCCGCCCGGTACCGGCAAGACTCTCCTCGCGCGTGCGCTGCCCGCGATCCTTCCCGAGATGGATGAGGAGGAAGCGTTGGAAGCGACCCTCGTCCACAGCGTGGCGGGTCAGTTGCGGGAAGGCGTGCATCGCCTCCGACAGCGCCCGTTTCGCGCGCCCCATCACACGGTGAGCGCGGCTGGGCTGGTCGGTGGCGGCGCCATCCCACGGCCGGGGGAGGTTTCGCTGGCCCACTGCGGCGTGCTCTTCCTGGATGAGCTGCCGGAGTTCCGCACCCCGATCCTCAACCTGCTTCGTCAGCCGCTGGAGGAGGGGAGCGTGCGTCTGGTGCGCGCCGGGCGGACGGTGCGCTTTCCGTGCCGGTTCGCGCTCGCGGCGGCGATGAATCCATGTCCGTGCGGGTTCCTCGGCCATCCTGTAAAACCGTGCCGTTGTACACCACACCAGGTACGGGCGTATCAGGGACGGATCAGCGGCCCCCTGCTCGATCGCATGGACCTGCACGTCGAAGTGCCGGCTCTTTCCGCGCGCGAGGTGGCCGCCTCGACCTCGGTCGTCGCCGAAGGCTCGCTCGCGGTCCGGGCGCGAGTGGATGCCGCCCGGATCATCCAGCGCGAACGTTATGCGGATCGAGCGGGGATCTACTGCAACAGCCAGATGGCGCTGGAGCAGATCGAGGAACTCTGCGGGCTCACGGCCGGCGTACGCGCGTTCCTGGAACGTGCGGTGGAGTCGCTGTCGTTGTCGGCGCGCGCGGTCCATCGATCGCTGCGGGTGGCGCGGACTGTCGCGGATCTCGATGGCGACGGTCCGGTGCTTCGCGAGCATGTCGCCGAAGCCATCCAGTACCGCTGGCTCGATCGCAGGCACGACGTGGCGTGAACGAACCCGCGTCCGCCTCCCGGAGCGGCGCGCGGGGGCCTCACAAGTCGTGTCTCGAAGCGACGCTCTTCGCGGCCGCACACGACGTGCGAACGGGCGGTGCTCGCTTGAAGTCGTGCCCCACGCCTCAACGGAGTGGTGCTCGGGCAAGAGTCTTCACGATCTCGATCGCTCGACGGATCCTGCCCCTGACTCTCGGCGATTGTGGACTCCGCCACGAAACGGGTCTCCTACGCAGCTCCAGCGCGGCGCAACCGCGCCACTCACAGAACCGAGTCTCCGAAGAACCAGGGGCGGTTCACCGCAAACGAGGGCGCCCGACCTGTCATCGCCCCGCCGGGGGCGGAGGGGCCAAGAGCGCCTGACGCAACCGCTCCGGGGCCCGCTCCCCGATGAAAGCTGACAGCACGGCCACGGCCCCACACGAGTCATCCAGCGCACCGAGGCTACGGTCGTTGATCAGTACGTCCACTCGATCCGGATGAAGCCGGTAGGAGACTCGGTCCCCTCTCTTGATGTCGGGCAGCTTCTTGGTGAGCGCCTGTGCCGATTCCCGAAGCGAACGACAGGACTCCGGACAGCACCTCTGGAAGTCACGCATCCAGGCTGAGGCGAGTTTGAGTTTCTTCACGGCGATGAGAAAGGTGATCTCTACCGCCTTGATCTGCTCGGATCGAAGTACCTCTTCGGGAGCGGTCATCGTGTCTTCCAGATAGAGCCCGATCGCGTAGACATCGACCTGGAGGACGGTCGCCTCCTTGATCGTTGCGTGGTAGAGGTGGACGACTGACTGATCGACTTTGAGAGAGTCTGCCAAGGACACGCTTCCGACCTGTGCGGCGAAAGCAGGCGATGCAGCAGCCGCCAGGCCGCAAAGAACCCACCCGACCCAGCCAGAAACAGCATGGTGCTCGCGGGGGCGGTGCCGTCCGCTTGCGAATAGGTTCGGTGCCGTCGGACTGATCATGGGCACTCCGATGTGGGCGCGGTCCGTCGCGGGTTCGTATTCGGGGTCTCTTGGTCGGGAGAATCGCAACCCCCTCGTGATACTGCCAGGGGGAACCGGGGGGCCGGCTGGGCGCGGCAACCCGGGTCCGAACCGCGCTATCGAGGCACGTTTGTCAGCGCGGGGATACTTGAGTCTAGCATGTGAGGGGGGCGGGAGTCAGTTCGAACCAGCCCGGGAGACGTCCATGCGGACGTCAGGACACCGCAGCAATCGAAAGGCCTCCCGAGTCTTTCGGAACGCTCGTCGTGGGGCATCGTCTATGCGACAGCGCGCCGGTGCAGGCGGAAAAGCAGCCCATCCCTGGGCTCGGGAGGGATCCGGTCCCAAGACATGGTCATGTCCTGATCGGGGATTTCCCACTCATGGTCGCGCACGAGGTGCGCCAAGAAAACCTGCATGATCAGGGTCGCGTAGTCGACGCCGGGGCATTTGTGCCCCAGGGCACGCCCCGGTCCCTGCGGCACGTAGATGATCTCCTCGTCGGCGCCCTCGTCCCGTTCCGCGGAGAACCGATCGGGATCGAATCGGCGCGGCTCGGCGAACGCGGAAGGCCAGAGCATCGACGAATGCGGAGCCCACAGGAGCATCCATCCCCGGGGAATTCGGCGACCCGCGAGCTCGAAGTCGGTCCGGGCCTTTCCGAAGACGACCGAGACGATCGGCGTCAGCCGCTTCGATTCCTTGACGACTTGCAGAGTGAAGGGGAGCCGGCGGAGATCGGCGGTCGTGATCTCTCCCCGAGGCACGACCTCATCCAGTTCGGAGCGGATGCGCCGGCGGATCTCCCCGTCGCGCGCGAGCTCCTGCATGACGCGAACCAGCTCGGCAAAGACGATGTATCCCGCAATCACCACGTGATGCAGCTCCAGCACTGCGGAGTCGTCGGAAAGCCGCGAACCGTCCTCGGCCTGGGCCTCCAACATCCGCGAGAGCCCGCAGGCCGCTCCCGGTTCTGCCCGCACGCGGGCCACCTCCTCGCGGAGGATCTGCAGGATGCGGTCACGTGCAGCGAGCGCCCGGCGGTATTTGGATCCGGGGACCGGCACCGGCAGGGCGGTCATTCCCAGGGTCAAGACGCCGTAGGACTCGCGCAGGGCATCGAGGCGCGCACCCGCTTCCAGCCCCAGGACGTTTCGGCCGATCACGTCGATGGCGAGCCGCTTGAGCGCATCGACTCCGCGGGTCGGCGCCCCCGGGTCGGACCAGCTCTCGAGAGCGGTCCGCATCAGCGGCTGCATCTGGGACGCGTAGTCGGCCAGCGCCGCGTGGTTGAAGCCGGCGAGCACCTGCTGCTTCCTTGCGCGATGCTCCGCGTCGTCGAGCAGAGGGAGGCTGCGCCCGCCGAAGATCTCCTGCACGTTGGCCGGCATGGCGCGATCGCGTTCCACTTTCTCCGGGTCGATCCAGGCGCGGGAGGCGTCCGGTCCCGCGATCACGACGGCGTTCTTTCCCAGCAGATTCGTCCGGAAGACGGGGCCGTGCCGCGCCAACCGCTCCTCGATGAAGCCGAACCCGTCGCGGAGGAACGGCAACGTTTCGCCGATTCCGGGCAGCCCCCGCGTTCCGGGAGGCAGGGGAGCTTGCATGGGGGCCATGAGGGACCTCCTCAAGGTAGGCCGGGTTCGCTCCCGGTCACGTGAGTCCAAGTCGGGAGCCTGGGCACGGTCGAGCGCCGGCGCGCGCAACCGGCAGTATAGATGTCGCGACGATGCGATGAAGGGGTTTCGTTACCTGTGCGTCTTCTTCGGTACAGAAGAAATCCTGGGGTGGGTCGGGGACTCGCGGCGGTGCGCGTCTGCATCGATCCGGGGCCGGGGTTCGCCGGAACCACCGCCGGAGGCATCCTGAGTGCGGTCGGTCCGATGTGTCCGATCGGTCGGTCTCACACGGTCCGACGGGAGCGGCACTGCGAGCAGTGGTCGAGCGTGCGGCCGCTGCCCAGCGGGCAGGTGCGTCGATCGGGCACCAGCCGGGTGACGCGCGAGAGGAACTCGCAGTCGCAGTCCCGGAGGGGATCGTAGATCGCTTCGAAAAACGACCGCGTGCTGTCGAGTACATTCTGCACGCGGATCTTGAGACTCGGCGTCAGCTCCTGGTTTTCGACCGAGAGCTCCCGGTCGACGACCGCGAACGCGAGCACCCGCTCGTACTTGACCTGCATCTCCCGGTTCAGCTGGTCCACCGTCGATCGATAGGACGCGGTGACGACGCGGTCGGCGGCTTCACGATCGGCGCCGAACTCCTCCTCGATGAGCGCGCGATTGGGAAAGATGAGCGCGGCCAGAAACTGCTGCGCCTGACCCACCACGAGGACGTGACGGATGTACTTGTTGCGGCCGGCCAGCTCGTTTTCGATCGTCGTGGGGATGACCTTCTCGGCGTTGAGCAGCTTGAAGACCCGATCCTTGCGGGCGAGCAAACGCAGCCCCCCGTTGGGCAGCAGCTCGCCGAGATCCCCCGTGTGGAACCAACCGTCCCCGGGAAGCGCGCGCGCGGTCGCCTCGTCGTTGCGGAAGTAGCTCTTCATCACGTTGGGACCCTGCACCAGCACTTCCGCGTCCGGAGCGATGCGAACGGTCACGCCGGGGATGGGGTACCCGACCATTCCGGGAATCCGGCGCCGCTCCTCGAGATCGGTAATGGTGCAGCAGGGGGCGGTCTCGGTCAGTCCCCAGGCCTCGACCACCGGAATCCCGCGCGCGGCGAAGAACTCCGAGATGTTCGCGGGCAGCGGGGCGGCCGCCGTGAAGACGAAACGGAAACCGCGGTGATAGATCTCCGTCTCGTCCGCCGGATGGGAGCGCACGTGATCGACCAGCTGCTGGTGGATCAGCGGCACGCTGAAGTAGACGGTGGGCCGGATCGTCTTCCAGTTGTCGAGCAGAACGGGGAGATCCTTCCCGAAGGAGTCGTCGATCGCGAGGGGGGCGCCGTTGTAGAGCGCGGTGTACTTCTCGAAGATCCCGCCGAAGCTGTGGTGCCAGGGTAGATAGGTGAGGATCCGGTCGTCGGGGCCGAACTTCCAGATCGCCGCCAGCGCGCGTTGCTGCGACAGGATGTTGTCGTGGGTGAGGAGCACGCCTTTCTGCTCACCGGACGTTCCCGAGGTGTACATCATCAGCGCGGGCGTCTCGGGCCTGACGGCGGCGAGCTCCTCCAGCGTCACCGGCCTCGCCGGCGCCACTGGTGCGACCGGCGTAGCCGACGTCTCCGGCGTGAAAGGTGTGGCCGGCGTCCCCGCCGTGGCCGGCGTCTCCAGCGTCACCGGCGTCGTGGACCGAGCTTCCTCCTGCGATCCCGCTCCGAACGCGCCGAACCAAACAGGCCTCGTCGCCGCCTCGTTCGTTCCCGTGTTGGAGGCGGCCTTCTGGTCGGTCGCCGTCCGGTCGAACGTCACCCGGTCGGGCGTCACCCGGTCGGGCGCCGTCCGGTCGAATGTCACGACCCGGCGGACCGAGGCGGGCGGATCGACCTTGGCCAGCTGCTCCGGCCCCGCCACGAACAGCACCACCGGCTCGGCATGGCGGAGGAGGTCGTTCGTCTGGGCCGCCGCGTATCCGACGAAGATGGGAACGTGGATGGCCCCGAGCCCCATCACGGAGAACTCGACGACGAGCGCTTCGTAGCGATTCCGGGAGACGAGGGCCACGCGATCTCCCGGGCCGACACCGCAGCCGCGCAGGAACGACGCACAGGCCAGCACGTCGCGCTGGAGTTCGTTCCAGGAGATGGCGTGGTACCGGCCGTCCCGCTTCTCCAACAGGACCGGATGGTCGCCGAGGCGGGCCGCGTTGCGCACGAGAAGGTTGCCGACGCTCTCGGGCTGCCCGACAGGCAGGAGCGGACACCGCGAGGTGTCTCCGTCGGTGACGATGCTAGCCGCGTGCATGCTGGGGACTCTCCGATGCCGCATCGCGAGCGGCCAGGGCGGCTCCGAAGGCGCCCATCTCCTGCGGATGGGGCGGCACGACGATGTCGCGACCGAGCGCTTCCGTCAGCAGCGCAACCACCATGGGGTGATGCGCGATCACGCCTCCGGTGGCCACGACCGGACGGTCGAACTGAGCCATCTCGAGCACCCGCTTGACGATCGACTTGTAGGCCGCGCGAGCCAGATCCGCGGGACGTTTCCCCTGACGGATGGCCCCGAGCAGCTCGGTCGCCGTGAACACGGTGCAGAAGCTTCCGAGCTCCAGCTCCTCCCGGTATCCGGACGCCAAATCTCCCAGGTCGGACACCGGCACACCCAATCGCAGCGCGATCTCATCGAGGAAGCTGCCGGTGCCGGCGGCGCACTTGCGGTTCATCTTGTGGGACACCCGATGTCCCTGCTCGTCCAATTTGATCACCTTGGCGTCCTGTCCTCCGATGTCGAGGACGGCAAGCGCTCCGCGGACGTAGTGACGGACGCCGCGGGCATGACAGTCCAGCCCGGTGCGGCTCCCGGACGCGATCTCGATGCTGGCGCGTCCGAATCCGGTCGCCCAGATCGTCGCCTCGTCGAAGGCCACCCCGGCCCGGCTCGCGGCCTGCTCGAGCGCGCGTGCGGAGGCGCCGGTCAGATCGGCGGCGGACTGCACGACGGCGCTCCCGAGCACGGTCCCCGTCTCGTCGATCACGACCGCCTTGGTCGTCCACGATCCCGAGTCGATGCCGACGAAGTGTTTCGTGGGTCCGCGGGCGGGCATTCCCGTCCCGTTCCCGGTTTCCGGCGCCTTCTCGGGGGGCATCAGAAGGCCTCCGCGAGCTGTTCGACGAAGCCTTCGATGCTGGTCATCGACTGCTCCTCGGAATAGCACCGCAGGTCGTTGACGTCTCCGTCGACCGAGAGCACGGGCAGACCGAGCCGCTCCCGCAGCCGCCCCGGCATCCCGTATCGGCTGTTCGAGTTGTTGGGACAGGTCCGGCAGTCGTGAAAGAGCAACCCGTCGACCTGGTACTGCCCCGCCATCTGTTCGAGGTACCGCTCCTTGGCCTGCTCCGCCCGCACGATGAAGAGCTCGAGGGACGATCGGGCCATGGAGCGGAAGGGATCCGCGGGATCGAGCG
Source organism: Candidatus Eiseniibacteriota bacterium (assembly GCA_020431745.1). Classification (GTDB taxonomy): domain Bacteria; phylum Eisenbacteria; class RBG-16-71-46; order CAIMUX01; family CAIMUX01; genus JAGQHR01. The sequence continues at coordinate 2,690 of JAGQHR010000066.1, read as the reverse complement.
CGTCGAAGATCCAGCTGTTGCAGTAGGTGGACGCGACGACACACGTTCGGAGCGACTCGAACAGCTCCGAGAGCGCGCGCAGCTTGCCCCAGATCGGCATTCCCTCCCAATAGATGCGGAAGCGTTCCCCGGAAACGGCCGCGACCTTGCGGGAAACGCGGTCCTGCAGCTCCGCGAGCAGGAGACGATAGTAGGCGCAGGCTTCCTCGGTCCCGCGCAGGACCACCGCCGGCGCCATCTGGATGGTCGCCTCGAAGAAGCTGAGGGGCGACGGACGATGGGTGGCGGTCTCGAGCACCGCGCGCCAGAGACCGGATCCCTCACGACTGAGACGAAGTGTTTCCTCGAGGTTGGGCGCGTCGAGCCGTCGGCCGGCGATGGCTTCCAGGGGAGCGACCAAGCGTTCATGCTGGAGCGCGATCGCGTCGACGTGGTCCTGCTCGATCCGGTCGAGACAGCGGAACGACGTGATTCCGATCGCCGGTACGTCCCACTCGCGGGCGTAGTAGTCGAACCAGTCGCGGACGTCGCGGCATTGGTTGGTATTGAAGACCAGGACGTCGGGATGCGGAACCTCCGCGATTCCGTAGCGGGCCAAAGCCGTCTCTCCGGATAGGTAGGCGCCGACGTCGCTGCTCAGGTACGAGCAGGAGTCGGGGGAGTAGCCGAGGGCGTGCGCGCGCGTCATGTAGTGGTTGGCGGTGCGCGCCGCGCCCAGCATCGCGCTGTGGTTCTCGGGGAAGAAGACGCGATAGCCCAGTGCACGGAGAAGCTCGACGGGACCGACGCTGGAGCACCACGCGACCGGGGCGGAGTGCGTGCGGGCCGCGTCGTCGAGCTCGTGGAAATAGACCGACAGGACGTCCTTGAGGCGGCTCGTGCTCGCGAGTGGAGTGGTCATCGGCGCGATCCCTCCGGTCAGGCTGAGTGAACCGACTCGGTGGCCGGCTCGAACGCGAAGAGCGCCGCGCCGATCGCGCCCGCGGTGATCGGTTCGGGGACAACCTTGGGCCGAACCCCCGACAGCTCTTCGAGAGACCGGGCCACGCCCGGGAAGTACTCGAGGACCCCGCCGGTCAGCACCAGCGGATCGGCGAAGTTGCCGATCTCGTGCACCCGCTCCGCCACGGATCGAATGCAGCCGGCCGCGACCTGCCCGGGGCTGGCGCCTTCACGCAGCCGTTCCAGCACGTCCGATCCACTGAAGACCGAGCAGTAAGAGCCGATGCGCACGGGTTCGTCGCTTCCTGCGGCCAGCTCTTCCAGACGGGTGGGGTGGACGTCGAGGTGACGGGCCGCGAACATCAGAAACGTGCCGATGCCGATCGCACACCGCCGCACCGAGCGGCTCTCCGTGCGATATCCCTGCTCATCGACGCGGATGACGTTGGGATCCCGTCCGCCCACGTCGACCAGAGTCATGGGATGAGGGAAGTGATGGAAGGCGCCGCGAGCATGGCAGGCGGTCTCGGTGATCTGGTGGGTCGCCGGGGTCACGCAGCGGGCACCGAATCCGGTCGCACCGAGAGCGGTGAGCTCGCGGAGCCGGATCTGGGCTTCATCGAGCGCGACCGCGAGCGCTTCCTGCGCGCAATCCTCGAAGCGGCCCCGGGTGGGGACGACCGAGCGGCCGATGATGTCGCCGCCGTCCCGCATCACGATCACCTTGACGCACTCGGTTCCGACGTCGATCCCCGCGACTACCCGGATGCCACTCATGGAACGTCCTCCTCGGGCCGCCGCTCAGGCCCGTTCCGGTCCCGCGGCCAGAGCCGTGTTCTGTTGCTCGATGAAGTCGGCCAGCTGCCGTTCGATCTGATCCATGGAGAAGAGGCGCAGATCGTGCGTGTCCGCCTCCAGCACCAGCGAGGGCAGCCCGGTTTCCCGGCGGAGCCGGACCTCCAGGCCGTACCGGACGTTGCTGTGCTCGGGCGAAGTCCGGCCTTCGTGATAGATGACGCCGTCGACGCCGTACTCCTTGAACTGGGAGGTGAGGAAGGCCGCCTTGTAGTCGTCCGACCGGTTCGGGAAGATGCCGGTGTAGGCGCGCGCCATCGTCGCGATCGGATTGTTGCGGTCCAGCTCCGCGAGGGCGAAGACGCTGCTGTAGGTGCCCGCCACCACGGCCGCCTGACGCTGCAGGAACAGCTCGGAAAGCGGCCGGAGCGCGCACCAGATGGGCGGTCCTTCCCAGTAGAACCGGAAGCGTTCGCCCGGCACCGCCGCCAGTCCCGATTCGACGCGCTCCTCCAGCTCCGACTTTACGAGCTCGAGATACTCGAGCGCCTGCGGAGTGCCTCGCAGAAGCAGCATCGGGGCCATGTGGGCGAGCAGGTCGAAGTAGGTGAGGGGAGCCGGGGTCGTGCGCGCCAGATCGAGGATCTCGCTCCAGAGGCGGGAGGCGCGGGCGGATAGGTCGACCGTCTCCGCGAGATGGTCGTAGTCCAGCTTGCGTCCCGTCACCCGTTCCAACTCGCCGATCAGTCGGAGCATCTGTTGGACGGCGGCGTCGACCTCGACGTAGTCGAGACTGCCCACCGCGGCCGGTGGGTGCAGTCCCAGTACCGGGACGCCGAAGCGCCGTGAGTAGTACTCGAACCAGCGGGCGATATCGTGTCCGAAGTTCGTGTTGTAGACGAGGACGTCGGGTGTCGGCGGACCGTCGATCTCATAGACGGAGACGAGCGGGC
>JAGQHR010000666.1 GCA_020431745.1 Candidatus Eiseniibacteriota bacterium | reverse complement strand
AGGCAGGAATAGGTTCGGGCGGAGCGTCTGGTCGAGGGTGATCCCGATGAAATACCCGAGAGAGACACCCGCGAAGAGGGCTTCCGCAAAACGGAAGAACGGATTGTCCTTGTAAAGGAAGCTCATCAGACAGAGCGTGAGGAGCGCCGCGACCCAAGTGCCGATCAGTTCTTGACCCGTCATCGTTCCCTCTCTCTAGGCCTGCTTCGCGCGCCGACCGGCGAAGAATGCGATGTTCCCGAGCACGATGAACCCGATGATGATCAGGTGATCGATGGTTTGGACGTCCATGCCCTTGCTGGCGGACTGCAGCATCGGATTCGAGTAGATCGACCGGGTTTGCGGGTAGTTGTCGATGAGGAGCTGTTCGTACTCCGAAGCTCCCTTGAGCCCCCCGATCAGCCCGAGCATCTGGCCGGCTTCGAGGTAGGCGTAGTACTTGGGAGCGGAAACGGCGGTGCAGCCGACCGCGACGGGCAAGCCGTACTGGGCGTTGATCAGGTTCGCCCACCACTCCCCGATGATCCCGGTCGCGATGGAGACCGCGAGCTGGGCGTTGCGCGCTCCCTTCACCCTCTGCATGAGCGGCAGGTCGGCAAGCGGCGTTCCGTTGGTATCTCCCGGGAAGGCGCCGGCGAAGTCCTCGGCGAGCAGCTTCATGGATGCCTGCCCGCCGTCCTTGTAGCCGAGGTTGACGTAGTCCACTCCGTAGCGGAGATCCGGAAACTCGGCGGTGACGCGCTCGACCGAGGAGTTTGCCGCCGTCAGGCCGCCCAGGGGATAGAGGGCGAGAGCGATCACCTTCACCTTCCGGAGCAAGCACTGGCGGAGAACCGCGTCCGCCATGGGATCGTTCTCCGCGGCCGTCGTCGGACCGTAGTCGTAGGACAGGACGACGACGTCGTTCTCTCCGAGCGTCTCGATCTTGTCGAAGATGTTTCGAACCGGCGGCGTGATCCGGACCGGGAATCCGATAGGAATCAGGATCGGGATGAGAGTTCCGAGACCGATCAGCAGGAAGATCCAGCGGCGATCGATCGCGGTCAGCTTCGACAGGTTCATCGGAGATCTCCTAGCCGTTCTTGTCCAGGCCCAGGTAGGACCGCTCGATTCCGAGGATCACGCGCAGGGACAACGACGCGGCGCCGAGAGCGGCGCCGATGATGATGCCGCGCTGGGCGGCGCCGTTGGGTACCTGCATCATCCACTCGGTCACTCCTCCGAAAACGCCCTCGCCCACGGGAATCCGCCCGAGCATGACGAGGACGGCGGCCAGGAGCAGGATCGTCGCTTCGAGGTTTCGCACCCGGAATGCGCGGAACGCGGCGGAGGCGATGTAGAAAGCCAGAAGCGAGAACATCGTCGACTGGAGTGGGGTGAACATGTAGCGCGAGCCCCAGGCGAACGGAGTCAACCGGCCGTCCGGGTAGTTGCCGATCCCGGGAAGGCCGCCCAGGCGTAGCGCGCCGGCGGCGCCGAAGATCCCCATGAACGCGATCCCGAGAAGCAGCACGAGGGCGAACGGCCACCCGTTGTCGCGTCGTTCGATCTTGCGGACATTGGTCTGTACGACGTTGACGACCCCGAGGAGCAGCGCGAAGCCGGACACGATCACCATGTCCTGCTCGAGCCAGTTGCTCGGGAGCTTCACGATGGTCGCCTCTTCCTTGAAGAAGAACGCGACGATCGGGATGAGCCCGGCGAAGAAGGTGAGGAAGAGAGGAAGCCGCAACCTCAGGAACATGTATCGTGCCCTCCGTGTGAGGAATGCCCGCCCGGCCTAGTCGCTGATCGAGAACCACTGCTTGACGGCGGGGAAGAGGTGGAGCGTCTCGAAGATCGCCCCCAGAAGGATCGCAACCCCGACGACCGCCTTCGTCCAATCCTGGCCCTTGATGCTGCCCAACATCGCCGGCTCGCGAGCGAGGTACGCCCCCGCTGCGTAGAGCTCCTCGCCGATGAGGGTGTAGTCGCAGGCGCAGACGAAGAACGGAAGCTGCGCGACTTCTGCGGTCCCCGCGATCTGGATGGCGCCGCTCGCCTGGCCGGTCTCTGCCAGGAGCAGGGACTCGGCGTAGAACGAGCCGATGAGGAAGTTGGCGGCCGGCCGCTCGCGCATCATCGTTCCGGACACGGTCGCGGTGTAGGCGAACTGATCGTAGGTTACGTAGTGGACGATCGATTCGGTGTAGAGGTCGGGCCGACCGGCCTGCATGTAGGATTCCCGCACGATCTCGCGGGCCGAGGCGAAGGTGAGGGGATCCTTGTTCGGCACGTCCAGCTCCGCGCCGTACCGAGCCGTCAGGTTGGCGACGTGGGAGAGGACGGCGAGGGAGGCGATCGTCTGGTTCTCGTCGATCGACATGATGCCGGGGACGTAGAGAACCTTCTTGCCCAACTCGGTGGCGCGCCCGACGGCTTCGTCGATGGCGTTGAGCCCGGCGATCCTCCGGATGAAGAGGTTGCCGCCGGTTCGGGCGCGTTGGATGAACCAGAGAACGACGATGCAGAAGAACGCGAAGAGGCAAAGCGCGTTCACCCGCGAGCTATCGAAGTACTCCATGGGGTTCCCCGCGATAGGGTTTCGAGTTGTTCGTGAGAGCGTCGGTCGAGGTGGGACGGATCTGCAGATCGAGGGTGTACGGAAGGCAGAGGACAGCGCCTGTGCTGCGGGTTCGTTTGGTCGCGCCGGAAACCGTCATGCCCTTCCTTCCCTCCAGCCATTCCGGACGAAGGAACCATAGCACGCGGACACGTCCGTTGCTATCCGCCAAGCGGTCGGGCCGGGGCACTGAACGGCGGGGGCGTTGCCGAAAGCGGGAG
>JAGQHR010000665.1 GCA_020431745.1 Candidatus Eiseniibacteriota bacterium | reverse complement strand
CGCGGGACTCGTCGGCAGCCCGCTGGCTCTCGACAATGGTGATCGCGCGCGCCAGCGCGGTCCGGTCGCCGCCGCGGACGCCTTCGAGTAGCGAATCGATCCCGAGATCAGCCATGGCCGCATCATAGACGGCCGCGATCGGCCTGGAAACTCCCCGCCCGCCGCCCACCGGCGCAGCAGCCTATTCCTCGGTCGGCGAGTCAGTTGCCCGACTCGCCGGACTAGCCGCCGCGACTGCCCATCCGCCGCGTCCGCCGTCCCTCCGCGCTTTGCCGGTCTCGATCCTCGTCCCGCTGCGGGCGCGGCCGCCCTTTCGTGCATCCGGACGCCCCCGGAAGGCCGTCGGTGGACGGCAAGAATTGCCGCCCTGGGGGAGGCCTGGTCGGAGTGTTCGCCCGGGGAATATCCGCAAAGACCCCCAAACGTCCACTTCCTTGCGGTCGATACTGTTTCGAGAGGGTTCGCGCGGCCGCGTGCGGAGACGCGTCGATCCGGGAAACGAGGTACCAATCTCCGGAAGGGAAGGGTCGCGCGGTGGATTTCTTCGTCGCCAGGCAGCCGATCCTCGATCGAAGTCGGGAATGCGTCGCGTACGAGCTGCTCTTTCGCTCCAGCGCCGACAACGCGTACTCGAACCCCGATCCCAGTCTCGCCACCCGTGCGGTGATCGCGAACTCGTTCATGCTCTCCGAGCTGAAGTCGCTCACCGACGGACGCCGCGCCTATCTCAACGTCACCAAGGAGATCCTCCTCGCCGGCGACGTTACGCTGCTCCCGCCCGATCAGGTCGTCATCGAGGTCCTCGAGACGGTCGAACCGGAACCGGCGGTGATCCACGCGTTGCACGAGCTGCGGCAGGCCGGATACACGATCGCGCTCGACGACTTCGTGCTCACCGAGGAGAACCTTCCCCTCGTCAGCCACGCACACATCATCAAGCTCGACTTCCTCCTCTCCAAGCCCAATGAGCGCCGCGAGATGCTCGCACGTCTCGCCGGGCGCCACCTGAAGTTCCTCGCCGAGAAGGTCGAGGACGAAGCGATGGTGCAGGAAGCGATGGAGCTAGCCTTGATTCGTCAGAAGAAAGTGGCCTGAGGAGAAGATCGTAGTTGCAGAAAGGCCTTTCGCCGTGGTTTTTGGGAGTTGCGAAGCAACCAAAAAGCACAAAACGAAAGGCCACTTTCTGTGAGACGAAGGAAAGCCGATCTGGCCCTCCGGGTCAATGCCCCTCTCCACATCGAGCACACCGATTCCGGACTCACCTCGTTCGCCGGTCTCGAGCTCCTCAGTCGCTACCTCCGTAAGACACACTTCAACCGTTCGCTGCGGCGCCATCTCGGACACCTGGATCTGCCCGGGGACTTCCCCCTCATCAGCACCATCCGACTGCTTCTTTGCCTGCTGATGGTGGGTGGCCGGAGGCTCCGGCACGTCGGCTACCTGGCCGGCGATCCGCTCGTCCATCGGTTCTCCCAGCTGTCCACTCTGCCGACGGACCGCACCCTCAGCCGCCGCCTCAAGCGGTTCTCCAACCGCTCGATCCAGGCGTTGCGAAGCCTCAATGCCCAACTGGTCGCCTCGATCGTTCTCGCGATGCGGCTCCGAACCGTCACCATCGATGTCGACGGCACCGTCATCTCCACGGGAATGCAGGTCGAGCGCGCCTTCCGCGGCTACAACCCCCATCATCGGAAAGTCCCCAGCTACTTCCCGATCACGGCCTACCTGGCCGAGACCGGACATCTCTTCCGCCTCCAGAACCGCAGCGGCAACATCAACGACGGCAAGGCCTCGATCGGCTTCCTCCGCGACGTCTTCGATCAGGTCGAGTCTACCCTCGGATCCGGGATGAGAGTCCGCGTTCGCATGGACGGCGACTACTTCAAGGAAGCGGTGATCCGGACTTTGGAGAGCCGCGGTGCCGAGTACGCGATCAAAGTCCCCTTCTGGCCCTGGCTCAACCTCGGCGCCCTCATTCGGGCGCGCCAGGAGTGGACGCGGATCGACGATGAGGTCGACGGCTTCTCGGCCAGCCTCTTTCTTGAACCGTGGCAGCGAGAGGTGCGTCTGCGCATCTATCGTCGGCGGGTCTTCCATCAGACCAGGAAGGGTTACCAGCTCAGCCTCTTCGATCCCCATGACGGGATGTTCGAGTTCTCGGTGGTCGCCGTATCATTAAAAAAAAAAGAACGTCGGATCTGGTGGTTCATGTGCGGGCGCGGCGCCCACGAGAAGGCGATCGGAGAGCTCAAGTCCGGGCTCGCTCTCTCGACCGTGCCCACCGATCACTACGGTGCCAATGGAGCTTGGCAACAGCTGGTCGTGATCGCTCATACCCTGCTCACCAACTTCCAGATCGAGACCGGTGCTCCCCGAAGATGCCGCACTTGGAAGCGAACCCCCATCCCCTTGCTCCGCCGAGCCAACACGCTTCGCTTCGAGCTGCTCAACCGGGCGGGGCGCCTGACCAAGCCGGGAGGGAGAGCCATCCTCAGGCTCGCCGACAACAGCACCGTCCGGAATCGCTTCGCGAAAGTCCTCCAAGCCCTCGAATCGACCGCCTAGAATGACGAATCAAGGCTAGGCTGCAGCTTCTTCCAGGGCTACTTCTTCAGCCGCCCCGTCGTGGTGCAGGGACGGGATATCCCGTCGAGCAAGGTCCACCACCTGCGCATGCTGCAGCAGATCCAACAGGCCGATCTCGACTTCGAGGATCTCGAGCGCATCGCGCAGCAGGACCTCTCGATCGTCTACAAACTGCTGCGCTACGTGAACTCCGCCTCGTTCGGCCTCCGCCGCGAGATCGAGTCGGTGCAGGAAGCGC
>JAGQHR010000664.1 GCA_020431745.1 Candidatus Eiseniibacteriota bacterium | reverse complement strand
GTTCGCGTAGGGGAGGCACGATGATCGGCAGGACGCTCAGTCGGAAGAAAAGATCCTCCCGGAAGTTGCCGCGCGTCACTTCGCGCGCGAGGGCGCGATGAGTCGCGGCGAGCACGCGGACATCAGCGACGACGGTCCGCGAATCGCCCACCCGCTCGAGCTCGCCTTCCTGGAGCACCCGGAGCACCTTCGCCTGGACGCGCATGCTCATGTCGCCGATCTCGTCGAGGAGGATCGTCCCGCCGTCCGCAAGGAGGAATCGCCCGTCGCGCGTGCGATCCGCGCCGGTGAAGGCGCCCCGCACCGAACCGAAGAGCTCCGCCTCGATCAGGTCGTCGGGGATCGCGGCGCAGTTGACCTTCACGAACGGACCGTCGCGGCGGCCGCTCGCCGCGTGGATCGCGCGCGCGACCAGCTCCTTGCCGGTGCCGCTCTCGCCGGTGATGAGCACCGTGGCGTTCGTCGTCGCGACCTTGGCGATCGTCCGCCGCAACGCCTGCATGGACGGACCGTCCCCGACGAGAATCCGCCGCCGTTCCTCGCGCGTCTCCAGGCGATCCACGCGCTCGTGCAGCCGGCGCATCCGGAGCGTGTTGCGCAGCGAGAGGAGCACGCGTTCCCGGTCGAGCGGCTTCTCCAGAAAATCGATCGCTCCCGCCTGCGTCGCTTCGACCGCGAGGGCGACCGTCGCGTGACCGGAAATCATGATGACCGGGAGGCCGGGATGCTTCTGGCCCAACTCGCGGAGCAGGGTCATCCCGTCTTCGTGCCCGAGCCGGACATCGAGCAGCACCAGATCCGCCGGCTCCTCCTCGACCCGCTCGAGGAGCGCGCGGCCGCTGTCCAGGGAGACCGGTTCGTAGCCGGCGCCGCGCAGGGTCAGCTCCAGCGTCCGCCGGATGTTCTTTTCGTCGTCCACGATCAGGACTCTGGGCTTCATCGGCTCCTTCCAATCGTCTCCGGGTCGGGTGACATCTCCGCCTCGGGGGGCGGCGCGGGAAGAGTGAACCAGAAGATCGCGCCTCCGTCCGCCCGATCCTCTACTCCCAGCTCGCCGCCATGGGCGTGCACGATCGACTCGACGATGGCCAGCCCCAATCCCATTCCTCCCGGCCGGCCGCTGACGTTCGGCTCGAAGATCCGCTCCCGCGCGTCCGGCGGTACTCCCGGCCCCCGGTCCTGCACTTCGATGCGGGCCGAGCCGGCCGGCGATTCGACCCGGGCGCGCAGGACCACGGGATCGGCCCTTTCCGACTGTGCCTGGGCTTCCAGCGCGTTCTTCACCAGGTTCACCAACACGCGGTGGATCTCCTCGGGATCGCAATAGACCGTCGGGGCTCGCTCATCCGCTGAGGCGCCGGCGATCTCCCAGACCACGCGCTCGGTGCCGTGGAGCGTGCGGAGGCCATCGAGCAGTGTGGAGAACGGGACCCAGCGGGGCCGGGGCTCCGGCAAACGGCCGAATTGCGAGAACTCCTGCACCAGGCGTCCGAGGACGCGTACCTCTTCGCCGATGATGGCGGTGCTTTCGTCGAGCAGCTGCCGGTACTCCTCGTCGGTTCCGCGGTAGGCACCCCGCAGCTCCTGGGAGGCGAGCTGGATCGGCGTGAGCGGGTTCTTGATCTCGTGCGCGAGTCTCCGCGCCATATCGCGCCACGCCGCGGTCTTCTCCAGGCGGATCAAGTCCGTCTGCTGCGAGCGGAGTCGGCCGACCATCGCGTTGAACTGCAACGTGAGCCGCCGCAGGCTGCGGTCGGCGGGCAGCGCGACCCTCGTGGTCAGATCTCCCGCGGACACCCGCTCCATACCCGAGGCGAGCGACTCGAGTGGAAGGGTGAGACGGCGCGCGATGAGGATTCCCCCGGCGAGGAGCACCAGGAGCGTCGCCGCGTAGACGAGACCGAAGGCTCCCCAGAGACTGCGCAGCAGCACCGCGCGTTCGGCGCGGAGTCCCTGCCCGATCCGCACCGCTTCGGTGAGCTCTTCGGACCGGTTTTCCAGGCCGGGAGAGAGCGCCGTCGAGACCCAGACCGGGCGTCCCTCCGTTCCGATGATCTCCGCGACGAGCCGCCACTGTCCCGCGAGACGCATCCGTTCGGGGCCGCGCCGAATCGGAGGGTGGGGTGCTCCGCTGGTCGTTTCGGGCCAGCCGGTGGGTTCCTCGGACAGCGTGTCGAGCGGTGCGCTCCGCAGGATCCGATCGATGAACCGCTCCTTTTCGTTTGCCAGCTCCAACCGCGTGCTCTCGAGCCCGGCTTCCGCGCCGGTGAGCATCACCTGCTGCGATCGCGAGCTGAGGCTGCGCTCAAGCAGCGCGCGCGCGGTCCAGGCGGCGGGGATGCTGGGAAGGGCCGCGACCAGGACGAGCAACGCGACCAGCTGCCAGCGCAGCGCCCTCACGCCGCTTCTCGCCTTGCGTTCATCGGCCGGCCTCCGGAGTGGACCCGATCGTTCCCGGGGTGACGGAATCGGACGACGCCGGCGCCCACCGCGGAAGCTCCGCCAGGAGAAAGGGGGGAGAGACGGCCCGCGCGGACCAGCTCTCGTCGTCGTCCTTCCGCAACAGATAGCGCAGGAGCGATCCGATCCCCACCGAGAACTCGCGGCGGTCCGCGTCGTCGGGGTCGGCGATCAGCGAGCGCACCTCGCGCGACATCGAGGGCGCGAGCGGATGCACGGCCAGGCGCGCTTCGATTCGCCCGGGCGTTGAGGGGTCGAGCGTCCCCATCTCGGCGACCGGGATCGGTCCCAGATCGGTGAGCACGCGTCCGAGATCGGAGATCGAACGCACGCGCAGCTCTCCGGCCGGCGTCAGCACGGAGAAC
>JAGQHR010000663.1 GCA_020431745.1 Candidatus Eiseniibacteriota bacterium | reverse complement strand
CGCCTTCACCGAAGAGCTGACTCCGGAGTCGATCGTCGACGCAGCCAAGACGGCCGCTTCCATCGCCAACGGCAGCGCGCGCCGCGCGCCCGATTCCTATCGGGTCGCGGGACACGCCAACTACTACCCGATCGAAACGGCTTGGGACGAGGTCGGGGTCGACCGGAAGATACCGTTCCTCGACAAGATCAACGAGCGGATCTGGCAGCTCGACAACCGGGTGCAGAAGGCCTCCGTGCACTTCTCCGACGTCACCGGTCGAATCCTCGTCGTCACTTCCGATGGCGTGGCCGTCGAGGACTATCAGCCGGGATCGTATCTGGCCGCTTCGGTCGTCGCCGAGCAGAACGGGCGGCGCGAACGCAACAGCTTCGACCTGGCGGGCCGCCGCGACATCAACTCCTTCGGAGACGATTCGATCGAGCAGATCGCGACCAACGCCGTCGCCCGCACCGTACGTCTCTTCGAAGCCATCAAGCCGCCGGCAGGCGAGATGCCGGTGGTGCTCGCGGCCGGAGGCGCGGGAATCCTCCTCCACGAGGCGATCGGCCACGGGATGGAAGCGGACTTCAACCGCAAGGGAATCTCGATCTACGCAGACATGATCGGGCGCCAGGTGGCCAATCCCAACGTGACCGTCGTCGACAACGGCACCCTCGACGGAATTCGCGGATCGATCAACGTGGACGACGAGGGCAATCCTTCGGAGCGCACGGTCCTGGTCGAGAACGGGATCCTCCGCAGCTACCTGCACGACCGGATCAGCGCGCAGCACTACGGGGTGGCCTCCACCGGTTCCGGACGACGCGAGTCGTTCCAGTACCGGCCGATGCCGCGGATGCGCAACACCTACATGGAGAGCGGACCGCACACGCCGGAAGAGATCATTCAGTCGGTCCAGCGGGGCGTCTACTGCGAAACCTTCACGAACGGGCAGGTGCAGATCGGCGCCGGGGACTTCAGCTTCTATGTGAGCGCGGGCTATCTGATCGAGGACGGCAAGCTGACCGCCCCGATCAAGGACGTCAACCTGATCGGAAACGGTCCCAAGGCGCTGGAGGCGATCTCGATGGTCGGCAACGACCTCACGCTCGCGGTCGGCGGCTGGACCTGCGGGAAGAGCGGTCAGTCGGTCCCCGTCGGACAGGGCATGCCCACCGTCCGGATCGACGGCACCGTCACGGTCGGCGGCACCGAGGGCGGCCAGCAAGGCTGAAAGGAGACCCCATGAGCAAGTTCCAGAATCAGCTCGAGCTCGCCCGTTGGGCCTGCCGCGAAGCCACGCAGGTTGGGGCCAACGAAGCTCGGGTTTCCGTTTCGCGGACCCGCTACGTCAACCTGTCCTACCGCGATCGAAAGATCGAGACGCTCGAGGAGTCGGTCCAGAGCGGACTCTCCGTTTCGTTGTTCCGGGATGGCAAGTTCTCGGCGCACCGCACGAGCGACCTCCGTCCGGAGGCGATCACCAAGTTCCTGCAGGACACCGTGGCGATGACGGGATACCTCGCGGAGGATCCGTACCGTCGCCTGCCCGAGCCTCACTACTATGCGGATCGTCCCGCGCGGGAGCTCGAGCTGGTGGATGCCGACTACGGCCGGGTCTCTCCGGAGGACCGCCATCGGATGGCCCGGACGGTGGAAGCGTCGGCGCGGGACATCGGCGGGGACAAAGTCATCTCCGCGACCGGCAACTACTATGACTCGACCACCGAGTCGGCCACCGTCGCCTCCAACGGTTTCGAGGGTACGGCCGAACGCACCGACTTCTGGTGCGGCGTCGACGTCACGGCCCGCGACGCGGGAGACAAGCGCCCCGAGGAGTGGTGGTGGGAGGGTGGTTGCCGGCGCGACGCCTTCGCCGATCCCGAAAAGATCGGACGATTGGGTGTCGAACGCGCGCTCGCACGCATCGGATCGGAAAAGATCCCGACGGAAAAGATGCCGATCATCATCGAGAATCGTTCCGCCGGGCGGCTCCTCCGCTTCATGGGATCCGCCTTCTATGCCCGCAATCTCCAGCAGCGGCAGTCGTTCCTGGAGGGCAAAGTAGGCCAGCAGATCACCTCGCCGCTGCTCACCGTCACGGACGATCCCCTCATTCCACGAGGGATGGCGTCGCGGCTCTTCGACGACGAAGGCATCTCCGCGCGTCCGCTCCCGATGATCGAAAAGGGGGTGCTGCGCAACTTCTACGTCGACACCTACTACGGGCGGAAGCTGGAAATGGAGGCGACCACCGGCTCGCCATCCAACATCATGGTGGAGCTCGGGGATCGCGCCCAGGCGGACTGGATGAAGCAGCTCGGCCGCGGCGTGCTCGTGACCGGCTTCATCGGGGGGAACTCGAACAGCTCGACCGGCGACTTCTCGACGGGAGTCTTCGGCTTCCTGTTCGAGAACGGCGAGATCACGCGTCCCGTCTCGGAGCTCAATCTGGGAGGGAACCACCTCGAGTTCTGGCACAAGCTGATCGGAGTCGGCAACGATCCGTATCCGTTCAGCTCGTCGCCGACACCGTGCCTGGTCTTCGAGGACGTGACGATGGCGGGAGCGTAACGGCTCCCGGCGCCACGGGAACGACACATCCCCTCGCCCTCGTGGGCGATCCGACCGGCCAGGTCGTGGGACTCAACCCACGACCTGGTTCGTCTCTCGGGCGTTTTTTGGCGTTCGTGATGCGTGCCGGGTTCCAGAGCGACGACCGGCCTTTCGCCGGACGGGACCCCGGAGCGACGGTGCGCTTGACTGCCGCCCTGCGCATCCCTACGGTTCCAGGGCGCTCTCGCGCAGCATCGACACAGTTCCAGACCCGGGCGGCAACCGGAA
>JAGQHR010000662.1 GCA_020431745.1 Candidatus Eiseniibacteriota bacterium | reverse complement strand
GCGGCGCCGCCGCCTCGCGTCCCCCGCCGGGCAGATCGCCCCAAACCGTGCCGCCGCGGCTGGCATCGTCACGTCCGGTATCGCGACGCGGTGGTCTCTGTCCTGTCGGCGAGGTCGGATTCGCCCGCGCGGTGGGCGGAAGCGACGACCAGATGCTCTCTCCCTCGTGCACCTTCCCCGTCGGTCGGTTCTCATCCGTCCGCGCCGACGCTCCGGGACGACCCTCGGCGCGCCGTCCCGGGGAGCGCGGGCCACCCGCAACCGGCCGATCCGTCGTACCCGGTCGTCCTCCGGCACCGCTTTCGGATCGGGCCCCCGCGATGCGGCCCCAGGTCGACTCTTCGGGATCCGTGCCACGCCCTCCGGCCCCTGCCCCGGCGGGCTCCCCGGGTCGCGACCGCCCCAGCGTTCCGGGAACGGCGACGAGCCGAGGCGAGCCGGTCGTCTCGGGTGGCGCCGGGGGGAAATCCGGTTCTCGCCAGATGGAGGCCGCCTTGCGGGTCGAGGCTCCCCGTTCGCTCGCCTCCCCCCCGCCCTCCTTCGGGCCGATGGCCACGACTCCCAGAATCGGTAGACCCGCGCGTTTCAGTCCGTCCACGCTGTCGCGAAGCTCCGCCGCGGAATGATCCCGGAACGCTGCGGCCACGATGACAGCGTCGACGTGCTCCGCATCGGGATAGGGACCGTCGTAGTCCTCGGGCAACGGGTCCAGCAGGATGACGGTCCAGTCCCTCGCCTCGGGAGCGCTCCCAACCGCGTCATGGCTCGTGATCGGAATCACGACTCGGACCCCCTCGAGATCGGTTCCGACGGCGTAGCTCGGCGCTTCCAGCCAATCGCGGAGCTTCTCCGCCACGGTATCGGGAAGACCTTCACCGCGCGCGCCGGAGCGAGCCGGCAGCAGGCTCTCGACCTCGGACGCGGCGAGGTAGACGCGCCCCTTCTCCCGCGTGATCTGGTCCGCGAGCCCCGCGACCCAGGACAGGTGCTCGGTCGTGCCGTACGGGGCCGTCACCCAGAGAACGCGGCCGCGCAATCCCGCGCCCCGGAACTTCCGCGCATGTTCTTCGCAGACCTTTCCGTGGAAATGCCCGGAGGTCAGCGGATCCGAGACGAACTGGCTAAGACGATCCTTGCGCGTCAGCATGCGCCGATCGATGTCGGCCCGCAGGAGGAGATCGACCTGCAGGTCGGCGGCCATCGACTCCGCGCTCGGGAAATACTCCATCGCCCGTCCTCGTCAGCGGCCCGACGATCCGAAGACCGTGGCACTCACCCCGATGATGGCGTCTTCTTCGCCATCCAGCACCGTTCGCATGTCCAGGAGGAAACGATCCCGCTCGATGCGCCCGACCACTGCGGGATCGGCCGCACGGAACGACCGCGCGATCCGGTCCACGCTCTCCGGGGCCGCGAGCGACACCGCCCAGGAGGGAAGCTGCAGGCCCGGTAGCGAACCGCCCCCGACCTCGGCCCGCGTCTCCACGATCTCGATCGTGACCGCGTCGCCGCATCGCTCACGCATCCGCGTCGCCAGGCTCTCCGCCCTTTGCCGGAGATCCTCGGGCGCGCGCGCCAGAAGGCCGAGCAGAGGGATGCGGGACCGAACCGTGGCCGGGTCCAGGTACGCCTCGAGCGTGGATTCCAGCACCGCAAGCGCGGCCTTGTCCAACCGGAGCACGCGGGCCAGCGGGTGCTTTCCCAACCGATCCACGATCGTCTGTCGGCCGACGAGGATGCCCGCCTGCGGTCCTCCCAGGAGCTTGTCGCCGCTGAAGGCGACGAGATCCGCCCCTGCCCGCAAGCTATCTTGCACCCGCGGTTCTCCGAAGGACAGCTCCGCGTGCTGATCGAGCGCCCCGCTGCCGACGTCCTCGAAGAGCGGGATCCCCCGTTCCTGCGCGAGACCCGCGAGGTCGGCGGTCGGCACTTCCTCGGTGAAGCCGATCATCCGGAAGTTGCTGGGATGGACCTTGAGGATCAGACCGGTGCCGGGCCCGATCCGCTCGGCGTAATCGGAAAGACGCGTGCGATTGGTGGCGCCTACCTCGACCAACTGGGCACCGCTCGCTTCCATGATGGTCGGGAGCCGAAAGCTGCCCCCGATCTCCACCAGATGGCCGCGAGAGACGATCACCTCACGTCCCCGGGCCAGCGCGGCCAGCGCGAGGAAGACCGCGGCCGCATTGTTGTGCACCGCCAGACCCGACTCCGCTCCGGTCACGACGGGAAGGAGCCACCGGATCGGCAACAGCCTCGACCGGCGCTTCCCTCCGGCCAGGTCCATTTCGAGGTTCGAGTAGCCGCCGGCGATCTCGGCCAGCGCCTGCTGGGATTCCGATGCGAGCGGCGCGCGTCCGAGATTGGTGTGAAGGATCACACCCGTGGCGTTGACGACGCGTCGAAGCATGCGGGAGGACCGCTGCTCCGCAGAGCGGGTGACACGATCGAGCACCCAACGCGTCCATTCCTCTCGACCGTGCGCGGGAAGCGCCTGGGTCGACCGGCTCCCCCGAATGAGGCGCCGCGCCTCCCCCAACGCGTCACGGCACCAGCTGAGCAAGAGAGGACGGGGAACCGAGAGCGACCCCGACGCACGGTCGAGCAAGAGTTCGACCGGAGGCAGCTCACGAAGCTCGTGCAGGTTGTCACCGGGATGAGTCATCGGGCCCCGAGCTCGATCGGCGGGTCTGGCCGAGGTGCGGAATTGGCTGCCGTCAAGATTGCCCCCGCGAACCACGAGGCGTCAACCCCGAAGCCGAGCGCGCGCGACTCACGCACCGCCGGGTGCTCCGCCGCGCGCCGCGACATCGAAGTGGGAGAAGA
>JAGQHR010000661.1 GCA_020431745.1 Candidatus Eiseniibacteriota bacterium | reverse complement strand
TCCGAACCGATCGGCTGCACGATGGTGGATCACCGCGCTGCTCGCGGCCTCGGTGACGGCCACCCGTTTCGAGAGCCTGTTCCTGGTCGGATGCGCCGTCCTCGTACTCCTCGTCCATCACCGCTGGCGGGCGGCGATCGCGAACGGATGCGCCGCTGTCCTTCCGGTGGCCGTCAATGCCGGATACGCGATCGCCCACGGCGGCCAGTGGCTGCCGAACTCGGTGCTGCTCAAAGGCAACGCCGATCATCCCTGGTCGATCGCTCCGACCGTGGCGAAGTTCGCCGCAGGCCTCCACGAAACACCACAAAGCTATGTGCCGATCCTCGTCCTGTGGATCACATCGGTGATCCTGTGGGGCGCTCTGCGGTTCCTCGGAACGCGGAACGGGGACGGCAGAGAAGACACCCGGGCGGAAGAGGCCGCGTCGAAAGAGACAGCGTCAGGGGCCGCGGCGTCAGGAGCTGCGGCGTCACGAAACTCGGGGTCAAGAGGGGCGACCGGCGTCGAAGCTTCCCGGAGGACGCTCGGCTCCGTCTCGCGACGGGAGATCGAGGCCAAGCTGGCGATCTTCGTCCTGACCGTGCCGCTGCACGTTCACCTGGCGGAACTCGGCTGGTTCTATCGCTACGAAGCCTACCTGATCGCGATCGGGACGCTGGTGGTGCTCCAGGGCGCGACACGACTGCTGCGCGAGCTGGGATCGCACCGGCCCGGTCTTCCCGGGAGGGTCGGGATTCTCGCGGCGTCGTTGGTCCTGGCCGCGTGCCTCGGCTGTCCGCTGACGACGCGCTCCATCGAGTCGTATCGCGAGTCCCCGCTCGCCGCGCAGTGCATCTACGACCAGCCGGTCCGGCTCGCCTCGTTCCTCGGCCGTTACTACGACGGTCGCAAGGTCGCGATCAACGACATCGGTGCCGTCTCGTACTACAGCGACGTTCGCTCCACCGATCTCGTCGGGCTCGGCACGAACGAGGTCGCGCGTCAGATCGAAGCCGGGACGTTCGACTTCGGACGGTATTGCGAATCGGAGGGCGTCGAGATCGCGATCGTCTATCCGCATTGGTATCCGGAGCGGCCATCCACCTGGAAGTCCGCCGGCAACTGGCGGCTGGCGCGGAAAGGTCCGTTGGGGGGGCCGATCATCAACTTCTACGGGCTCTCGGAACCGGCGCGCACCGAGCTCATCACCCATCTCCAGGAGTTCCGCGACCAGCTACCGGAACGAGTCGCGCAGGGGGGCCCCTACATCAGGAAGCTGCGGCACCAACCGGTGCGGGACGACGACTCGGACGTGGACGAAGACTAGCCCCAATACCTCACGAGAAGAAATAGCAACGGACGGGCTGATTCGCTAAGAGGATGGTGTCGAATCACCTGAGAGCGAGTCAGGAGCCCATCCGATGCGAACAGACTGTACCTCCGATCCGTTGCCATTCCAAGGTCTTGGTCGCCGTCGGATAGAGGCGGAGTTCGACGCGGGCATGGTCACGAGCGATGCGGGCGGACTGCTGCTCCGCGAGGTCGCCATGCGGACCCAGATGATGGAACGCATCGGTGCGAGCTTCACCGACGGTCGCGATCCCGCCCGGTCAGAACACTCCGTGGAGAGCCTGGTCGCTCAGCGGATCTACGGCCTCGCTCTGGGCTATGAAGATCTCAACGACCACGAACAGCTGCGTCGCGATCCGCTGCTGGCAACGCTCGTAGGCAAGGCTGATCCGCTGGGTCAGGACCGGGTCCGAGATCGCGATCGTGGGTGTGCCCTGGCCGGCAAGAGCACGCTCAATCGTCTCGAACAAGTCCCGGCGGCAACCGAGCACGACCGCTACCACCGGATCAGCTACGACCCTCAGGGTCTCGATCGCCTCTTGATCGACCTCTTCCTGGAGTCCTACGCGCATCCGCCGCGGCAAATCATCCTCGACCTCGATGCCACGGACGATCCCGTGCACGGCAAGCAGGAGGGGCGGTTCTTCCACGGCTACTACGGGCACTACTGCTTCCTGCCGCTCTACGTCTTCTGCGGCGAGCATCTGCTGCGAGCCCGCCTCCGACCTTCCAACATCGATGCCTCGGCAGGCACGGTGGAGGAACTGACGCCGCTGGTCGAGCAGATCTGGGAGCGCTGGCCCAAGGTGCAGATCGTGCTCCGGGCCGACTCCGGCTTTGCCCGTGATGAGATCATGGACTGGTGCGAAGGCAATGGGATCGACTACGTCTTCGGGTTGGCCAAGAACTCCCGGCTCGTCCGCAAGGCCGCCCGGGCCATGAAGCAGGCCCGCAAACGCCATGGGCGGACAGGGAAACCGGAGCGCGTCTTCCGCAGCTTCCGCTACCGCACGCGCAACTCCTGGAGCCGGTCCCGGCATGTCGTGGCCAAGGCCGAGTACCTACCCAAAGGAGCGAATCCGCGCTTCGTCGTCACGACCCTCGAGAAGGTGCCACCCCAGGCACTTTACGAAGACATCTACTGCGCCCGGGGTGACATGGAGGACCGTATCAAGGAGCAGCAGCTCGATCTCTTCGCCGATCGGACGAGCGCTTCGGTCTTGCGGGCGAACCAGCTGCGTCTCTACTTCTCGAGCTTCGCCTATGTTCTCCTGCAGTCGCTGCGACGCGCGGGACTCCGCGGCACCGAGCTGGCGCGGGCTCAGTGTGGGACGATCCGTCTCAACCTTCTCAAGATCGGTGCTCTGGTCTCCATCAGCGTGAGGCAGGTCCGCTTCCGCATGGCCAGCGGATATCCCCACCAAGAGCTCTTCTGGGACGTGTTGAGCAACCTACAGTCCGGGCTCGGCCCTCCTTGAGATGCCGCACCGTCCGGACTCTT
>JAGQHR010000660.1 GCA_020431745.1 Candidatus Eiseniibacteriota bacterium | reverse complement strand
CGGATCTTGATCTCGATCTCCTGCTCCTGCACGCGATCGGAGATCCGCTTCTGGGAAAGCTGGTTGCGCTCGCCCACGACGTCGAAGGCATTGCCGATGCGGAGCCGCACCTTCTCGTTCTTGGGCGTGTGGTCGATCTGATCCTCACCGACGAACTGGAGCTGCCCGCGCTTGTCCTCCTTGTACGTCCGGACCTTGCCGGCGGGAAGCGGCATCCCGAGCCCGCGGCTCTCGCTGTTCGCCGTCTCCAGCACGACGCTCACCTTCTTGGGATCGACCTGTCCGCGGTACTCGTAGATCTTGTCGACGGGAGCCTCGGCCGTCGGGAAGAGCGCGACCTGCTTGGTCTCGCGATCGGCGATCGTGGTCCGGCGATCAAGCGTGTAGAGGTGATACTCGAAGAACGACTCCTCCGCGAATCCCTGCGAGTCCATCTCCGCCATCGCGACCGCGCCCTTGCCGCGCATGTACATGGGTTGCGGCGGCTGGACCCGGTTCACCTCCCCCGCGATCAGCTGCAGCTGTGCGTCCGGATAGGTCGCGCCGGAGGTGTTCTCCAGGGAGATCCAGGCGGAGAGCGAAATCCGGCTGTCGTCCTCGTTGGTGACCGCGACGTATTCGGCATGCCAGCTCAGTCCCCCGGTCAGATAGCTGAGCTCGACCGGCTTCTGCCCGCCGCCGTCGGACTGCAGCGTCCAGACCAAAGTGGGTCGCGTCCGCAGTCCCTCGGGTAAACGCGGCAGGCGCACGTCGACGACCTGATCGCGTTGTACGAGGCTCACGCCGCCATCCGCACCGCGCAGCACGAGCGAGCCACCTTCGAAGGAGAGGAGCGTGCCGCTCTTGAGATCGCCTTCCTTCAGGACCAGATCCACCGGTGAGTCGACGAAGCGCTGGAGGATCCGATCCGGTCCCGCGAGGTCGTATTGGAAGTTCTGCTCGAGCACCTGGATGTTGCCGCCCTTGGGGACGAGATGCACGGAGGTCGGATCGATGAGCGCGGGCACGTCGACCACTTCGACCGTGCTGCGCCCCTTTTCCACCGGCAGCGTCCGGGCATCGTTCACGAGCCCCAGGTTGTCGTTGTAGACCGTGATGCGGAGATCCCGATCCGCCGCATGAGCGGACGTCGCNATGAGTACCCCCAATCCGATGCCGGCGAGTCGGTGTACCAAGGTGGTCGGACCGATGCGCATGTATTCCTCCTTGATCTGCCGGCCTGGTTCCGGCGCGTGTCCCGCGATCCCCCGATGCTGTGAGCTCCTCGCGACCGAGGGAACGTGCGTCGAGCGATCCGCTCCTGCGATCCGCCTCGGACGCACTCTCGGGACGCGATCGCCCTCCGGCGTGCTTACGAACGCGGCCGCCGGGGTACGGTCAGCCTACCGCAGCTTCGGCCGGTAGCTGAGCCGAACCTCGATGCGGCTGTGGAACCAACCCGGCGCGCGCGGCTCGACACCTTGCCCGATCCGCCGGCTCCGCGCCAGCAGGACCTCTCCGGTCAACCGCGCGCTGACGGGGGCCAGGCCGGCGACCTCCCAGGTGACCCGGCGCTCGTCGTTGCCGGTGTACTCGCCGAAGGTTTCCTCCTGCCGCGTCAGCCGGGCCCGGGCCGGCCCCTCCGGGGTCCAGAGGGTGGTGCGAAGCGCCCGGCTGTCCCCACCCTGGACCAGCCCCAGGGGGTACCGTCGGTAGGTGTAGTCGTCGGGGCCGTACACGATGTGGGAGTACCACCGGTTGCTGCCGGTCACCGTCTCCTCGTACTCGACGCTCCCCGCCCAGCCGCGCACCCAGACGGCCACGCCGTTGTGATGGGCGACCGCGGACGGGATCGGCGGGTGGAGCATGTCCTCGCCGGCGTATTCGTAGAATCCCTCGACACGTTCGACGACCGGGAGGCGCACGGGCACCCGCAACCGGAGCGTGGCCGAGGCGCGCTGGTCGCTATCGCCCGCGGTGCGCTCCGCTCCCGGCAGGTTCTCGTTGGTTCCCGTCAGGATGTTCCAGAAATCCCGGGCGGTGAGCCGGCTCGTGCGATCTTCTCCTCCCAACAGGATGGTCCGCGCCCCGGTGATCTCCATCCAGCTCGTGGGATGCCACGTCAGCCGCTGGCCGAAGAAGATCGGATCGTCGATGACGCGGTGCTCGTCGTCGAGGTAGGCCAGGAACAGGCTGCCGGACCAGTGCATCCGCGTCCCCGGGATCCGCAGGGGACGCGCGGTCCATCCTTGGGCCTGCCAGCGCGGCGGCGCGGCACGACCGGCCAGGATCGAGCCGAGATGCCCCGGGCCCCACCGCAGCCGGGTCCGCCCGACGCTTCCGCCGTACCGTCCCCCCTCGAGGCGCAACGCGAGCTCCTGGAGCCTTCCGGTCGACGGCCCCTCGCTCCGCGCGGTCCCGAAGATCGCCGCATCCAAACGGAGCTTCGAGCCGATCGCGTAGGTCCCGCCCGCTTCGAACGCCCCGACGACGCCGGAATGGTAGGCCGCCGAGCTCACGCCCAGTCGCAGGCCGTCTTCCTCCGGAAGGATGGCGCGCCCGTCGGACTCGTAGGCGGAAGCGAGGAACAGGATGGGCCGCCATTCCCACCGTCCGGACGCAGGTCCGGGCTCGCGGAGGGCATGCGGGGGCTCGCGCCAAACCGACCACCGGGGAGCCGCGAGCTCGAGCGCGTGCGCAGGCGCGGGCGCGACGGCGATGGCCAGGAACGAGAGGACCAGGACCGCGACGATCTGGCTCACAGCGATCTCGATCTCGACGAGCGGGGTCGCGAGGCGCGGAACCGTGATCCGCGGAACCGTGAGGCGCGGAACCGTGTCGTGCGGAACCGTAAAGAGCG
>JAGQHR010000659.1 GCA_020431745.1 Candidatus Eiseniibacteriota bacterium | reverse complement strand
CGTCGCGCACGACCCGGGCGGCGTCGAGCTCGACACGCTCGACCGCGCGTCCTTCGCCGCGGCGCTCGTGCAGCGCAACCACACGCTGAAGCGCGCGTTGACGGATCCGCGCATCTTCAGCGGCATCGGCAACGCCTACTCCGACGAGATCCTTCATCACGCCAAGCTCTCGCCGATCAAGCTCTCTCGGAAATTGACGGACGAGGAGGTCGCACGCCTCTTCGACTCGACCCGCACCGTGCTCACGCTCTGGACGGATCGGTTGCGCGCGGAGGTCGGCCACGGATTCCCGGAGAAGGTGACCGCGTTTCGCGAAGGCATGGCGGTGCACGGACGGTACCGACAACCGTGTCCCGACTGCGGCTCCCCGGTGCAGCGAATCGTCCATGCCGACAACGAGACGAACTACTGCGCCCGTTGCCAGACGGACGGCCGACTGCTCGCGGATCGGTCCCTCTCACGTCTGCTCAAGGACGACTGGCCCCGTTCGCTCGACGAACTGGAAGACCAAGGTCGAGCGAGCGGCGGCTGAGGCACGCGGCTTCCGGTGGGATCTCGGGGCCTGCGAGCGACCCGAACCCTCCGCCCGGCCGCCCGCACCACCGACCGACCGGATCAGCGTCCGAAGAGACCACCCAGTCCCTTGCGCGCGATGTCGGCGAGATCCACGTCGCCGTCGCCGTCAGAATCGAGCAGCGCCCCCAGGAGCCCCGCAGGTCCCTGCGTCTCGACCTTCTGGCGTTCCGCGCCCAGGATCGACGAGAGCGCACTCGCGTCCAGCCCATCCTTGCGCTGCGCCTTGCCGAGCGCCGCCAACACGATCGGGGCGAGCGTCATGAGCAACTTGCCCATCTGATTCTGATCCAAACCGACCGCCTGACCGAGCCCGCTCTCGACACGGGGCTGCCGCGCCCCGAGGAGGTGCTTGAGGATTCCCGCGCCGGCGCCGCTTTCCGGAGCCTGCAGGAACGGTCCGAGCGAGTCGAGCAGGCCACCGTCGTGATCGCGCGCGATCGCCTGGTGCAGGGCGTCGGCCCCTCGGGGATCGGCGGCGTTCCGACCGAGCGCTCCCAGGAGGACCGGCAGCGCGGCCGCCACCGCGGTGGACGCTTTGGCGCGATCCGTTCCCAGGCTGTGGCCGATCTGATCGAGCACGGGACCGGAGAGCTGTTGTTGAAGGGTATCGATGAGGGACATGGTGATCTCCTTTCAGGACGAGCGGATCTCCGAGATCGGCAGGTCTCCTCGCCGCACGCGACGGACGAAGGAGACCGGCGGCCTAGCGCGGCGGCGCGGTCTCTTCGATACACTCGGCATTGCGGTGGTTCTTGTCCGCGACATGCGCGTCCCAACAATCGGGCGTGCAGAATCGGTAGGTCAAACGCTTACGATTGCAGGTCGAGACGGAGCACAGGTAGTAGGCCTTCCCGTACACGATGCTCTTGCCGCAGATCGCGCAGTGGACCCATGAGCTCGTATCTGCCATTCCTTCTCCCACGAGGTGCCGACACCCCGCTGAAACTCGAGTTTTCCCCCAGGACCGTTGCGCGCCGGGCGCGCCCTCGGCTGCGTCCGGTGGGTCCGATCCCGTGACCTGAGCCCGTTACTGAAACAGATCGGGGTCCTCTCCGTCCATCCCTCAGGTTTGCGAGGTCCTCCCGTCCCGCGGATCGGGCACACACCTCCGTGCCCGGAGCGTAGTCGCTCGATCCCCGCTCCGCGATCAGACAGGACGGATCGCCGCCCGTTCGGCGAGACGGTCGCATTCCTGGCGATAGAGACGCGCGAGCCGGGCGTTCGATCCGCAGCCCAGAACGGTGTTCCTCATCAGGGACCGGACCTCGGCACGGGAGATCCGCACCTTCTGCGGGCCGTCGAGCACGGCCGGTTCTGCCCACAACCGAACCAGGGTCCGGCGCGCGAAGAAAATCGGCCACAGACAGAAGAGCCGGATACGGGGTGCCGTCCTCGGAAGCAGGAGAGTGAACTCCAGTGCGTCGTCGAGGTGTCGAGCCGCCTCCTCGATCACGTCCGCCACCACCCGTAGGGCGGCGGTGCGGTCGCTCGCCTGGTGCAGGCGGGCCAGGGTGGTCCCGTGCGATCGGGCCAGATCCTCCGGCAGGTAGCTGCACCCGCGTTCGCGATCCTCGGCAAGGTCCTGCAGGATGTTGGTCAGCTGCAAACCAAGACCGAAGGGAACCGCCAGCTCGCGGAGCCGTGCCGTGCGGCTCTCCTCACCCAAACGCAGGTGGTGAGTGAAAAGCTCAGTAAGCAGATGTCCTACCGTCCCCGCGACGCAGTAGGCGTAGGCCCGCATTTCCTCCCGTGTCTGGAGGACGAGTCTCAGTCCCGTGCTCTCCGGTCCCGATGCCTCCTTGGCGACGAACTCGGCCATCCCCCGGCTCATCGCCTGAACCCAACGCGCGATCACACCGCGGACCAACGGCGGCAAGTCCAGAAAAGCCCGAAACACCTCAGCCGGCGATTCCAGCAGGCCACGGCTGGCGGCATCCAGTCCCTCGTGCGGGGTCTCCCGAAGGGAGGCGATGAGTCGATCCATCATGGACGGATCCGACTCCTCGAAGCGGAGTCCCGCCCCATGCGCGTCGGAGTCCTGCGATACACCTCCCAGTGCTTCCGCCAGCGCCAGCAACCCCGCCCTCCGGGTCCGCGCATCGAGCCCGGGCGAATCTTCCAAAACATCCGCGACCCGACACAGGAGATAGGCGATGGTGACGCTGTCCCGCAGGCTCGGCGGCAGAACCCGGATGGTGAGGGCGAACGTGCGGGACACGGTCGGAAGCAGCTCGTTGCACCGGGCCAGGTCCGACGGCGACGG
>JAGQHR010000658.1 GCA_020431745.1 Candidatus Eiseniibacteriota bacterium | reverse complement strand
GGAGGTGAAGGAGCGCCTCGGGCGGCTCCTCGCGGTCCAGGGGAAGCAGCCGGTCGACGTGATCCATCGCCGTCTCGGTCGTTTGATGTGGGATCAGGTCGGGATGGCGCGCAACGCGACCGGTCTCCAGGAAGCGTTGACGACGATTCCGGCGTTGCGCGAGGAGTTCTGGAACGACGTCAAGGTCACCGGTACCGGTGAGATGCTCAACCAGAACCTGGAACGGGCGGGGCGGGTCGCCGATTTCCTCGAGTTCTCCGAGCTGATGGCGCGCGACGCGCTTCTCCGCGCCGAGTCCTGCGGCGGACACTTCCGCGAGGAGTTCCAGACCGAGGATGGGGAGGCACGCCGGGACGATGAACACTTCACCCATGCCACGGTCTGGGAGCACCAGGGTGCGGATCGCCCGGCGGTCGAGCATCGCGAGCCGCTCGCCTTCGAGTACGTCCACCTGACCCAGAGGAGCTACAAATGAGACTGACCCTCAAGGTTTGGCGGCAGGCCGGTCCCGGCGCGAAGGGCGGATTCCGCACCTACCCGGTGGACGAGATCAGTCCCGACTCCTCGTTCCTCGAACTCATCGATCACGTAAACGAGCAACTGGAGGCCTCCGGGGAGGAGCCGATCGCCTTCGACCACGACTGTCGCGAGGGGATCTGCGGTGCGTGTTCGATGACCATCAACGGGATTCCACACGGTCCGCTCCCGGGAACGACGACCTGCCAGCTCCACCTGCGTCACTTCCGCGACGGAGAGACGGTGACCGTCGAGCCGTTCCGCGCGGGGCCCTTCCCGGTTCTGCGCGATCTGGTCGTCGATCGGGGCGCCTTCGACCGGATCATCCAGTCGGGCGGCTACGTCGGCGTGAACACCGGCAGCGCGCCCGAGGCGAACCTCATCCTCATCGGCAAGGATGTCGCGGATCAGGCCTTCGACGCCGCGGCCTGCATCGGATGCGGGGCCTGCGTCGCCGCCTGTCCCAACGCGAGCGCGATGCTCTTCGTGGGGGCCAAAGTCTCGCATTTGGCTCTGGTGCCGCAGGGGCGAGCCGAGGCGGGGACGCGCGTGCTGCGCATGATCGAGCGGATGGACCGGGAGGGCTTCGGCAACTGCACGAACCACGGCGAGTGCGAGGCAGTCTGTCCGAAGGAGATCAGCATGACCCAGATCGCCCGGCTCAACGCGGAGTTCCGGCGCGCCAGCGTCTCCACGATGCTGCCGAGCTGGGGAAGTCGTCGCTAGCGGGCGACCGGGCGATCCGGCCCGGTCCGTGCGCCATCCCTTTCCTTCGCCACATCGCGTAGACTGGTCCGCGATGACCCGCGCGGAGCAAGCTCGTCCATGACGGATGCCGGAGACGGAAGGACCCCGTGGATCTTCGCGATCCGCACGCGGCTCTTCGTGGCGCTCGCGTTGCTGGCCGCACTTCTCACGCTCTCTCTCTCGATCTGGATCGAACGTGAGGCCAGCCGTCAGCTCGAGGACGAGCTCACCGCCAAGCTGCATGCGGTGGGCGGCGCGGCCGTCGTACTCCTGAAGCCGGACTTGGTGCCCGGTCTCCTTCGCTTCACGCCCGCGCTCAAAGGCTTCGGCACCTATCAGGACGCGCGGCGGAACCTGCTCGTGCTCCAGCAACTGACCGGTGTGCGGCGGATCTTTCTCGCCGATCTCGACGGGCACTCCTTCGTCGACACGGATTCCACCGCGACGATCGGGACCGCGCTTCCGACCCTGCGCTTTCACCGGGCCGTCTTCGACAAGGTCGCTGCCGGCGAGCCGAGCGCGGTTCCGCTCTTTACCGACGTGGATGGCCAGATCAAGAAGACGGGCTACGTGCCCGTGCGCACCCGGTCCGGCGAGGTGGTCGCGGTGGTGGGGGTGGAAGCGGACGCGGTCTTCCTCGGGGCCGCGCGTCTCCTGCGGGCGCGCATCCTCGGGGTCGGGGCGGCGGGCCTGATCCTCGCCCTCATTCTCGCAGCGTTTCTCGCGCGCGGCCTGACGCGTCCCCTCGAACGGCTGGTCGTCTGGGCCCGCCGACTCGGCTCGGGTGACCTTTCTCATCCCGTCCCGGTCGAAGGTCGCGACGAGATCGGGGTCCTCGGACTCACCCTCGAACAGATGCGGGTGCACCTGGAGAGTCAGGACCGGGAGCTGCGTGCGATGGTCGCCGGGGTCGCGCACGAGATCCGCAATCCGCTCGCGGGGATCAAGCTGTACGCCGATCTCCTCGCGAGCGACGCGGCGCTCGCCGAGTCCCAAAGGACGCGGGTCGAGAAGGTGCGTCGCGAGATGGATCAGCTCGCCCGGATCGTCGACGAGTTCCTGCTCTTCGCGCGGCCGGCGCACCCGAGCCCCGAGTCGATCGATCTGCTGCACGTGATCGAGGAGGTGATCGGGGTCATGGGACCGCGCGCCGCCTCCCGCGCGGTCTCGCTCGAGATGGTTCCGGGGCCGCAGAGCTGCCCGGTCCATTTCGATCCCACGCATCTGCGGCAGGTCCTGCAGAACCTGATCGGGAACGGTCTGGAGGCGGTCGAGCCGGGCGGCACGGTGCGCATCACCTGGCGGAGCGAGTCGCAGGTGCAGGTCGACGTCGAGGATGACGGCCCGGGCATTTCCGCAGAGGTCCGAGAACGGATCTTCGAGCCTTTCTTCACGACCAAGCCGACCGGAGCCGGACTCGGTTTGCCGATCGTCCAACGTTTGGCACTATTGAATCAGGCGCGTCTCGAGGTCGGTCGCTCCGACCTCGGAGGGACGCGCATGCGACTCGGAATGCCGCGCGGGAGAGCAACGTGAGAGACGTCGTAGTGATCGAAGATCAGGCCACCCTGCGCGAAGCGCTGG
>JAGQHR010000657.1 GCA_020431745.1 Candidatus Eiseniibacteriota bacterium | reverse complement strand
CCAAGACCTCCGACGTCGCGGTCACGTTGCGCAGACCCTCACGGAAGATGGCCTCCGCCAGGACGGTCGCGGTCGTGGTGCCGTCACCCGCGACGTCGGAGGTCTTGGAGGCGACCTCACGCACCATCTGGGCGCCCATGTTCTTGTACGGATCCTCGAGAGAGATCTCCTTGGCGACGGTCACGCCGTCCTTGGTGATCGTGGGGGATCCCCACTTCTTCTCGAGCACGACGTTGCGGCCCCGCGGACCGAGCGTCACCTTGACGGCCTTGGCGAGGACCTCGACACCTTCGAGGATCTTCTGACGGGCCTCCGCCTTGAAGAGAAGCTGCTTGGCTGGCATTTCTGGAATTCCTCCTAGATTGGACAGCGCCTCTGCGCTCTGAAACTGATCTGCGTTCGGGCCGGGATCACCGCCTCACGTCGATTCGGACGGGCGACCTGCCCTTCCCGAATCGGGACGGCTCGGCGAGTGCTACTTCTCCAGAATTCCGAGGACGTCGTCCTCACGGAGAATGAGGTACTCCTCACCGTCGATCTTGACCTCGGTGCCGGCATACTTGCTCATGAGCACACGGTCGCCCGGCTTGACCTCGAGCGCGGTGATCTTTCCATCCTCGGCGCTGCGGCCGGGGCCGACGGCGATGATCTCGCCCTGCGTCGGCTTCTCCTTGGCGGTGTCAGGAATGTAGATCCCACCCTGCATCGTCTCGGATTCCTCCACGCGCTTGACGAGGATCCGGTCGCCGAGCGGGCGAATCCGGGAGGCGGTCTTGGTGGCCATCGAGCTATCCTCCTCGATTGACTGGTTCACTGCTTGTTCTTGGTTGATCCAAAATCAGGGGCGGGTTCTGAAGATCGCGATGGGTGCCTTCCCTTGCGTCGAGGCTCCGTTTTGACGCCGCAGTCCCGCGTTTCGTTCGGGACTAGTCATACAACAGGCGTGCCACGAGCTGTCGTCACGACCTATCTCTCTGGTGGACAGTCCTTTGCACCGTATCGATAAGACATGATGAACCTCGCAGTTTCGTTTCAGAATACTCTACTTCTAGTGCCATTTTGGCACTTCTATCTCTCTCCCAACTTTCTGCCCGGATCGGGCTACTGGCAACTAACTGTCTGACAATGTCTTGCAGATAGATGCGCGAACGGGGATGCGGACGCGGAAGAACGTACCGATCTGAAACGATACAGTCCTAGTGTTTCAAATTGGAGCGGCTGGATGGCGGGCCGCCCGGATCCATCGGTCGGTGCGCCCCCCGAACCCGACGACGTCGCTGACCGGGACCATCGCTGCGCGGCGCGCGGATGTCGTACTCGCGCAAGCGGCGATAGAACGTGCGCAGGCTGATCCCGAGGCGGCGCGCGGCGACCCGACGATCGAACTTCGCGGCAGCCAACGCCGCCTCGATCGCCTTGCGCTCCAGTTCTTCCATCGAGGATTCCGAGGAGACCCAGATGCCGGACTCCTCGGCCCGCGCCCGCTGCAGGCTCGCCGGGAGGTCTTCCAGATCGAGCAGCCGCGTCCCGTCCCACCCCACCAGCATCGACCCGACCACATCCTTCAGCTCCCGCACGTTCCCCGGCCAGGCGTGCCGGCAGAGCCGCTGCAGCGCACGGGCCGTGAGCCCCGGCACGGGAAGATCGGTCCCCTCGACGGACGTCTCCAGGAAGTGACCGAGAAGAAGCGGGATGTCCTGCGGGCGCTGGCGCAAAGGCGGCAGGAACAGCGTCACCACGTTGAGGCGGTAGAACAGCTCCTCCCGGAAGCCGCCGGCATTGACCAGATCACGCAGGTCGCGCTGCGTCGTCGCGATGAGCCGCACGTCGATCGGGACCGGCCGTTCCGCCGCCCATCCTTGGGTGGCCGAGAGCGGTCGCGCACCCTCGATCAGGATTCCGAGGAGATGCGATTGCGCATCGGCATCGAGGCTCTGGACGCTCTCCAGCACCAACGTCCCCCCCGCGGCACGCTGGAACGCACCGATGCGGGCCGGCGGCGACTGCGGATCGACCGACGACGCCGTCCGGCCCACCCACTCGACGAGCAGCTGGGGAGAGGGAATCTTCGCACAGTCGACTACAACGTAGGGGCGATCGCCCCGGGCGGAGTGCTCATGGATCGCCCGCGCCAGCCGCCCCTTGCCGGTTCCGGCTTCCCCGACCAGCACGACGCTGGCGCTCCCGGCGGCGACCTGCCGCACCTTGCGCCAGACCGAGGTCACCGCGGGACTCTCCCCGATCAATCCCTCGGCGCCGAACTCACGATCGAGACGCTTCTGCATCTCGACCACCCGGGTGGCCAGCCGCTGGATCTCCAGACCGCGTCGCACCACCGCGACCAGTTTCGGGAGATTGAGCGGCCGCGCCTGAAAGTCCTGGACCCCGTCTTCCATGGCCCGGGTCGCGAGCTCGATCTCCCGCGGCGTGATCAGGAACACGACGCTGACGTGCGGATTGCGCAGGCGGGCCAGGTGGAGCAGACGCAGTCCGTCGATGCGGGAGGTCCGCGCCTCGGTGATGAGCGCGTCGACCCCGCCATCTTCGATGTGACGCGCGGCGCGCTCGGTGTCCGCCACGAGCTGGACCACGAATCCCTCGCTCTCGAGACGAAGGGCGATGCGGCGCCCCTCACTCGGCTGCGAGTCGACGACGAGCGCGCGGGGCCGGACCACCGGCACGGTCAGACGCTCGCTTCCGGGTGCTGCCACGTGGAATCCTCCTGCGAAGAGTCTCGACGATTCGGCGCGGGCGGTCCACCGGAGGAGGGGCGGGAGGAGGAGCGGGACGGGGCGCGCCGGCAAAAACAGGAGCGGGGCGCTCACGCGCCCCACCCACTCCCGCCGTCGC
>JAGQHR010000065.1 GCA_020431745.1 Candidatus Eiseniibacteriota bacterium | reverse complement strand
GTGCTCTATCTGTGCGGGGAAGGGACCGGGGCGATCAACGGGCGGGCCATCACCTTCGATGCGGAGGGCGGTCTCCGCGGGATCGACTGAGTCGAAGTCCGGCGGCCCGTCCCGGCTCCGGTGCGGCCGAACCGGCCGGCGAACCGGGGACGACACCGGCGGAAGGAGTTTCAGCAACGATGTATCAGGTCATCAATCCCGAATCGCTGGGCGCTCCCCGGGGTTGGAATCACGGCATGCTGGCCCCGACGGGCGGGCGCGTGCTCTTCATCGCGGGACAAGTGGGAAGCGACGAGACGGGCCGCGTCATCTCCGACGACTTCGTAGAGCAGTTCGGTCGGGCGCTCGAGAACGTGCTGACCGTGGTCCGGCAGGCGGGCGGGGATGCGGACAGCGTCGGCCGACTCTTCATCCTGGTGACCAGCGTCGATGCTTACCTGGCGTCTCTCAAGCCGCTGGGCGTTGCCTATCGGGCGATCATGGGGCGACACTATCCGGCGATGTGCCTCGCGGGAGTATCGCGTCTGGTGGATCCCCGCGCGCAGGTGGAGATCGAAGCGTTGGCCGTGATCGCGCCCGAACCGGGCAGCTGAGGAACCTGGGGGAAACCGGAAGGGAAGTGGGAGCCACGCGATGACGATTC
The DNA here is from genome assembly GCA_020431745.1 of Candidatus Eiseniibacteriota bacterium. Classification (GTDB taxonomy): domain Bacteria; phylum Eisenbacteria; class RBG-16-71-46; order CAIMUX01; family CAIMUX01; genus JAGQHR01. The sequence continues at coordinate 9,605 of JAGQHR010000065.1, read as the reverse complement.
AGCCGAAGACGTTCCTCTACCACCTGGACGAGGCGACCTCCGTTGCGACGATCACCCTGAACCGCCCCGATCGGCTCAACGCGCTCACCTTCGAGAGCTACGCCGAGCTCCGCGACACCTTCCGCGCGCTGTCCTCCGAGACCGGCGTGCGTGCGATCGTTCTCACCGGCAGCGGTCGCGCGTTCTGTTCCGGCGGTGACGTCGAGGACATCATCGGGGCACTCTTCGAGCGCGACTATCAGGGACTGCTGGAGTTCACCCGACTGACCTGCGACCTCATCCTTTCGATGCGCCAGTGCGGGCGTCCCATCGTCGCCGCGCTCAACGGGACCGTGGCCGGGGCGGGTGCGGTGATGACCACCGCGGCGGACATTCGGGTGGCCGCGGAGAACGCGAAGATCGCCTTCCTCTTCACCAAGGTCGGGCTCGCCGGAGCCGACATGGGCGCGGCCTGGCTCCTGCCGCGCATCGTCGGGCTCGGACGCGCCACCGAGCTCCTCATGACCGGGGACTTCATCAGCGCCGAGCAGGCGGAGCGCATCGGGCTCTACAACCGGGTGGTGGCCCCCGACCAGCTCCTGTCGACCGCCCGGGACCTGGCGGTCAAGCTGGCGTCCGGACCGTCGTTCGCGCTCGAGATCACGAAGGATGCATTGAATCGCGAGGCCCACATGGACCTCGTGACCGCGTTCGAGAACGAGGCGCAGGTGCAGGCGGTCTGCATGCAGCACCCGAACTTCCGCGAGGCCTACGAGGCGTTCGTGGCCAAGCGCACCGCCCGGTTCGTCTGAGACGGAGGAAGCATGCCCGATCTGAAGTCGATCCGGATCTTCCTGGACGAGCCCCACCACGCGCTCGCTCGCAAGGCGCAGGCGTTCTGCGAAGAGGAAATCGGACCGCTTCCCAGCGCAACCGACGATACGGAAGCGCGCGAGCAGGCCGGCTTCCTGCTGGAGCGGATGGGGCTGGCCGGTCTCTACGCGCCGATCGGAACGCAGGACCTGCGCGGTTGCTGCCTGGTGCGGGAAACCCTGGCGGCGGCGTCTCCGCTGGCGGATGCAGTGTTCGCGCTCCAGGCGCTGGGGTCGATGCCGATCCTGATCGCGGGGACGGAGGAGCAGCAGCAGGCGTGGCTCGATCGCTCCCTGGCGGGCGACGTCATGACCGCGTTCGCGATGACCGAGCCGGATGCCGGATCGGACGTCGCCTCGATGACGACTTCGGCGACCCTCGACGGGGAGGAGTACACGCTGGAGGGAACCAAGAGCTTCATCTCCAACGCGGGCCTGGCCGACGTCTACTGCGTGTTCGCGGTGACCGATCCGGCGCGTGGCTCCAAGGGCATCTCGTGCTTCCTCGTGCCCGCCGACGCGCCCGGGTTTCGCTTCATCCGCCCGCAGATCCTGAGCTCTCCGCATCCTCTGGGAGAGATCGGCTTCGACGACTGCCGCATTCCGGTGTCCAACCTGCTGGGCCGGGAGGGTGAGGGGCTCAAGCTGGGGCTCGCGACTCTGGACCGCCTGCGTCCGACGGTCGGGGCCGCCGCTTGCGGGATGGCCGAACGCGCTCTACGCGAAGCCTCCCGGCACGCGCTCGTGCGGCAGCAGTTCGGCAAGCGCCTCGCCGACTTCCAGCTCATTCAGGAGAAGCTGGCCCGCATGCATCTGGATCTCACGGCGGCGCGTCTGCTCGTCTATCGCGCAGCCTGGGAGAAGGATCAGGGGGCGGCGCGGATTCCCGTCGAGTCCGCGATGGCGAAGGCGTTCGCGACGGAAGCGGCGCAGCGGATCGTCGACGATGCGGTGCAGATCCAGGGTGGGCGGGGCGTGCTCGCGGACAACATCGTCGAGCATCTCTATCGGGCGGTGCGGGCGCTCCGCATCTACGAGGGAACGACCGAGGTGCAGCACTTGATCCTGGCCGGACATTGGCTCCGGGAGTTCGAGGCGAAAGACCGACAGAGAGACGGAGACGGCAGTGGCAGAGAGCACCCGTAGGCCCATGGACGTCGCGGTCATCGGGGGCGGACCGGGAGGGATGTACCTCGCGATCCTCCTGAAGGCGCGCAATCCCAAACACCGGGTCACGATCTACGAGCGCGAACGACCGCACGAGACCTTCGGATTCGGCGTCGTGTTCTCGGATGCGACCATGGGCAACCTGGAGCTGGCGGATGCTGAGTCTTACCATCGCATCACGGAACGCTTCTTCCACTGGGACGACATCCACATCCACCTGCGCGGGCAGATTCTCCGCTCGACCGGTCACGGATTCGCCGGACTCTCGCGCCAGGGGCTGCTCGACATTCTGGCGGATCGATGCCGTTCGCTGGGCGTGAAGCTCACCTATCAGGATGAAGTGCAGAGTACCGATCGTTTCGGGAGTGCCGATCTCATCGTGATCGCGGACGGGCTCAACAGCCGGTCGCGCGACGAGCGCCGCGAGAGATTCGGAACCTCGATCGATCTGCGGCCGAATCGGTTCGTCTGGCTGGGAACGACTCGCCCGTTCTCCGCGTTCTCGTTCTTCTTCGAGGAGAATGAGCACGGACTGTGGCGGGCTCACGCCTACCAATACGAGAACGGGCACTCCACCTTTATCGTCGAGGCGACGGAGGAGACCTTCGTTTCGTCCGGTCTCTCCGAAGCCGACGAAGAGGCGACCGTCGCGTACTGCGAACGGGTCTTCGCCGAGGCGCTCCAGGGACATCCGCTCCTGCGCAACAAGTCGGTCTGGCGCCGCTTTCCCACCGTGCGCAACGAGCGATGGTACGACGGCAACCGCGTTCTGCTCGGCGATGCCGTTCACACCGCTCACTTCTCGGTCGGATCGGGGACCAAGCTCGCGCTGGAGGATGCGATCGCTCTGGCGGATGCGCTCGATGGCCACGAGGCTTTGGAAGACGTGTTGCAAGCCTACCAGGAGGAACGCAAGCCCGCCGCCGCCAGCCTGCAAAGGGCCGCCCAAGCGAGCTTGGAGTGGTTCGAGAACACCGAGCGGTACCTCGACACCGAGCCGATCCAGTTCGGGTTCTCGCTCCTCACGCGAAGCCTCCGGATCACCCACGAAGAGCTCAAGGTGCGCGATCCGGAGTACGTCAAGTCGGTGGACCGTTGGTTCGCGCGGAGCGCAGCGGTACAGGCCGGCGTCGATCCTGCGGTATCCGCGACGGCTCCCCCGCCCCCACCCCTCTTCACGCCGTTCCGCTTGCGCGATCTGCTCCTGGAGAATCGGGTCGTGGTTTCGGCGATGTGCCAGTACTCGGCTGAGGACGGACGACCTGACGACTGGCACCTCGTGCACCTCGGGAGCCGGGCCGTCGGAGGGGCCGGCCTGGTCATGACCGAGATGACCGACGTGAGCGCGGACGGACGGATCACCTACGGGTGCGCGGGGATGTACGATCCCCGCCACATCGGCGACTGGAAGAGGATCGTCGACTTCGTCCATCGGCACACGCGCGCGAAGATCGGGATGCAGCTGGCGCATGCGGGCCGCAAGGGAGCGACGAAGCTTTCCTGGGAAGGCGGAGACGAGCCGCTTCCCGAGGGAGAGTGGCCCCTTTTCGCCCCTTCGCCGCTGCCGTATCTCCCGTACGGGCAGGTTCCGCGACCGATGACGCGGGCCGACATGGATCGGGTGACGGAGGACTTCGTGCGGTCCGCGCAGTGGGCCCAGGAGGCCGGATTCGATCTCCTGGAAATCCACCTAGCCCACGGATACCTCCTCTCCACCTTCATCTCGCCGCTGACGAATCGGCGCACCGACGAATACGGCGGCTCGCTCGAGAACCGGATGCGCTTTCCGCTCGAAATCTTCGATGCGGTGCGGTCGGTCTGGCCGGACCGCAAGCCGATTTCGGTGCGCATTTCCGCGACGGATTGGGCTCCGGGTGGGGTCGCGCCCGAGGACTCGGTCGAGGTGGCCGAGCTCTTGAAAGCGCACGGATGCGATCTGGTGGACGTCTCGGCAGGGCAGGTGGTCTCCGACGCCAAGCCCATCTACGGGCGCCTCTTCCAGACCCCGTTCGCCGATCGCATCCGCCATGACGTGGGAATCCCGACCATGGCCGTCGGTGCGATCTCTTCATACTCCGACGTGAACACGATCCTGGCCGCCGGTCGGGCCGACCTTTGCGCCATCGCGCGCATGCACCTGTGGGATCCCTATTGGACGCGGCATGCGGCCTTCGAGCTGGGCTACCCGCTGCCCTGGCCCGATCCGTACCACGTGCTCGACCGGTATCGCCCACGCTGGCAGTGAACGCGCGGTCCGCGTTCATCCGGGTTGCTCCTCCGGTTTCGGTGTGATCCGGTCGATTTGCCGCACTCGAACGCGATCCACGCCGGGACTCTCCGCACGAACATCCCCGGGATGTCGTCAGGACCGTCTCGCCGTTTCTTTTCTGTCTCCCGCTTGACTACATATAGTACGGATTAGTACTATCGTGATTGCGAACTATCCGAATACGGATGAAGCGGTGGATGGGCGCGAGGGCGACCAGAGGCGTCCGCATCCGCCCACACGATTCGATCACCGGCGACCGGAACCTGTTCGGACACGCCACGCCACGCGGGGCATCGACTGTACCCGGGGCCGGTGACCGGTCCCGAAGCCCGCGCCGGGAGAGACCATGGAAAGCAAGCCCGCCCCGCTCAGGATCCTCTCGCCGATCCATCGTGCGGGGCGTCAGTTCGGTCTCTACTTCGAAGAAAGGGCCGCCGAGCTGGGCGTGTCCACCGTCGAAGGGCACGTCCTCGCCTACCTCAACGTCTACGCCCCCTGCTCGGTGGCGGAGCTTCGCCGCGTCTTCGGCTATAAGAAGTCGTCGTTGACCGGGGTGCTCGACCGTCTGGTCGAGCGTGGCTGGGCACTGCGGGACGTGGATCCGGCCGATCGCCGCTCCTTCCTGGTCCGGCTCACTCCGGAAGGGAGCACCTTGGCCGGGCGAGTTCGCAAGATCACCGATGCCTTCGAGACCGCCGTCATCTCGCGCATTTCCGCGGCGGATCTCCGTGCCTTCGGGCGGGTCATGAAGGCGATCGAAGCGGTGACCGGGATCGAGGTCCGTACGTCGGGCAAGCCCGCCGGGTCTCGCGCAGAGTCAGGCGCCGGAGTCACGAGGAAGAAGCTCAGAGGAGGAAAGAAGCGATGATCACCAACACGGTCGCGAATCAACTTCGTATCACCGGGTTCGTCCTCAAGGCGAATCTCGAGGGGCTCACGCACGAGGAAAGCCTGCATCGTCCCGAGCCGGGCGGAAACTGCATCAACTGGGTCGTCGGCCACCTGGTCCACACCCAGAACGGGGCCATGCGTGTCCTCGGTAGAACCGCGTTGTGGAACGAGCACGATGGTGCCTGCTACGCCCGCGGCTCCGACGGTGGACTCGACGAGTCGGAAGCCATGCCTCTCGAAGAGCTGCTCCGCACCTACGATCGGGCGGAGGCGGAAATCCTCGCCGGTCTCGAGGCGATTTCGCCGGAGAGGCTGAAGGAACCTTCGCCGATCAGTCCGACGAAGAATTCCGACGAAACCGTGGGATCGTTGCTGGAGAAGCTGGCGTTCCACCAGGCCTACCACTTGGGACAGGTCGGGCTGCTGCGCCGGCTAAACGGTCACGCCGGGGCGATCCGCTAGTCGGAGATCGAACTCCGGATGAGACGACTCACCGGCCGAGTGGAGGCATCCTGCGCGCGCTCCACTCGGTCCGTGTTCCATGCCACGCCGTCCGCTCGAACAGCCCGACCCCGACCGACCCCACCGACCCCGACCGACCCCGACTGATCCCACCGGCCCCGTGTCCACCCGCACACGACGGCGTCGGTCCGGGTGGCCACACTGCGGCTGTTTCGGGGTTCGGGCGGTGGGATGGGTCATTCGTAAATAGCTGCTGCCAAACAAGATGACGATTTGTTTCCTGATATTCGCCCGTTGGCGACGCGGTTGCGTCCTCAGCCTCCAGCGAGACGGAATGGTCCGTCCTCGCACCCCGTAGGAGGACGCCATGAATCAGCAGCACTCGCCTCGTATCGAGCCGCAGCGACCGCATCTCGGTCGCGTGATCCTTTCCATTGCCGGCGCGTTGACCGTGTTGATCGCAGCGGGCATCGCGTTCGTGCAGCTCAGCTCTCCCGACGAATCTGCGCCGACGGCGGAACGGACGACCGCCCGCACGAGCCCGGCTTCGCGGCAAATCGCTGACGCCCGTGCATCGCGACAGAACGCGACGCAGAGCAACACCGTGACGACGATCGGCGGCGGGAACGCAGTTTCATCCGGATCGATTTCCGGCTCCGCACCCTCCCCGCCGTCGGGGACGGTCGACTCAACCGAGCCGAACGGAGAATCCGTCGCGAGCACGTCGCCGAGCGAGCCGGTGCAGAAGATCCCGGTGGTCGAAACGACGGAACCGATGACCTATGCCGAGGCGGAGCGTCTCTTCCGGGAACGCGACTATGCGGGTGCCGCGGTTGGGTTCGCTTCCTACGTCGAAGCCCATCCCGAAAACGTCTGGGGTCATTACATGGAGGGCCTTTCCCTCTGGAAGGGTGGAGACCTCGATGCGGCGGAGACGGCACTGATGCAGGCGCTGGATCGCAATCCGGACCACGTCAAGAGCCTCACCAATCTCGCGCGTGTTCGTCTCGAACAGGGACGGAACGAGCAGGCGATCCTGCCGGCGGAGCGGGCCGCCCAGCGTTCCCCGGAGGATGTCGAGGTCCTGCGCGTCTATGCACGGGCGCTCCATGCGTCGGGGAGACCGGCGGATGCGGCGCTCGCCTATTCCAAGGCTCTGCAGGTCGATCCGAACGACGTCTGGTCGCTGAACAATCTCGGCCTCCTGTGGATCGAGCGCGAGGAGTTCTCGCTCGCGCTGCCTCCGTTGGCGCGGGCGGCGCAGATCGATTCCGGAATCGCGACCATTCAGAACAACCTCGGCATCGCTCTGGAGAGGAGTGGATGCTTCCACGCTGCGACCGAGGCGTACGCCCGTGCACTCTCGGCGGACTCGACCTATGCGAAAGCGGTGGACAACAAGGGTCGGGCGGAAGCGTTGATCGTGACGCAGAGCTTCCCGGACCCGGATCTCGCGGAGCTGGCGGCGTCGTTCGATCCGAACGCGGACATAGCGGCCTTGCCCCGATCCCGGACTGCCGCGACGGCCGAACTGGAATCGGTGGAGTCGAAGCCGACATCCACGCTCGTGCCCCGCGATGGTGCCGGCAGCGAGCTGGAGTCGGCGGTGGCCGAGTCGCAGACGCCGATCCCTTCCAAGTCGGTGGACTCCGCCACCAAGCGCTGATCGATTCGACGCGAGCCCGCGCGGTCTGACCGGCTCGGCGAGGCTTCCTCGTCGAAGCCGGCGCCGGCGGAGAGCGGGTTCGCGTCGCAAAACGGAAAGTGCGGGGAGATCGGGGTTCCAGTACACTGCGCCCTCCATGGAGCATCTGATCCCACCAGACTGGTTCACCGGTCTTCCCGTGCTCGCTCTCCTGCTCCTCATCGCGGTGAGCGTGGCCATCCTCGGCAAAGGAGCCGACCTGATGGTCGACGGCGCTGCCGGGATGGCCTACCGCTTCGGGCTCCCCAAAGTCGTGGTGGGAGCCACCATCGTCTCCCTCGGAACGACCAGCCCCGAGTTCGCCGTTTCCGTGATGGCAGCATGGAAGGGGGAGGCGGGCCTCGCCCTGGGGAACGCGGTGGGCTCGATCATCGCGGATACCGGACTCATCTTCGGGCTCGGGTGCATCATGGCCGTCTTGCCCGCCGACCGGTTCGTGCTTTCTCGCCAAGGATGGGTCCAGTTCGGCGGTGCGGTGCTCCTCGCGGTGATCTGCTACCTCGACTATGCCGTGCGTGGTCCGGAAGCGACCATCGGACGCGGTCTCGGGATTCTCTTCCTGGCGCTCTTGGCCGGATACATGGTGATGTCGGTTCGTTGGAGCCGCAGCCACCACGTGACCCAGGACCCGGAAGCGGAAGAGCACGCCGAAGGCGCCGGGAAGAACGTCGGTTCCCTCATCCTGCTCGTCGTGCTGGGACTCGTGATGGTGATCGTCTCCAGCCACGTGCTGATCCACGCCGTCACCGAGCTCGCGCTCCGCTGGGGTGTGCCCGACGTGGTGGTCGCCGGTACCGTCGTCGCATTGGGGACGTCGCTCCCGGAGCTCGTCATCGGCTTGACGAGCGTCCGCAAGGGACACGGCGAGCTCCTGGTCGGAAACATCGTCGGGGCGGACATTCTGAACGTGCTCTTCGTGACCGGGGGCGCGGCCGTGGCGGCCGATCTGCCCATCATCGAGACCGGAGCCGCAGTCCCGCACATCTTCCTCGTGCTGCACCTGCCCGTCATGCTCGCGATCCTCACTCTTTTCCGCGTGTTCATCTGGCGATCGACCCGCCGCGGCTACTTCCATCGCTGGTATGGGGCGCCACTCCTGCTCATCTATCTCGGGTACATCCTCACGCCGTTCCTGATGCCGCACTGATCGTGGCGCCCGAGGGTCCTGCGCGGGCGGACTCGGTCACCGGAGCATGGTCGCCGGGGGAGGCCTCCGGGAGATCCGGGCCCGGTACTACCCGCCACTCGGTTTCCCGAGTCTGTCCAGCTACCGGTCGACAGGCGGACCATGCTGTGAGATAGGTTCTTCGGCGGCCAGCGCAGGGGAGAGCGCAACGTGGACTATCCCGTCTGGAACGTGGCCATCGGCGGCGGTCTGTTGATGGCGATCGTCGCGATCGCGCACGTGATCGTGTCCCACTTCGCGATCGGAGGCGGGCTCGTCATCGCCGTCACCGAGACGTTGGCGGTGCGGCGGGGCGACCGGGAGATGCGGGAGCTCGCCCGCCGCAGCTCGCTGGTCCTGATCCTCGTCTCGACCGTTTTCGGGGCGATCTCCGGCGTCGGGATCTGGGTCGTGGCCGGACTGATCTCGCCGGGAGCGATCTCCGCGCTCATCCACAACTACGTCTGGGGATGGGCCATCGAGTGGACGTTCTTCGTGGTCGAGATCGTCGCCGCGCTCGTCTACTACCTGACCTGGGGCAAGATCTCCAAGAGCGCACACCTGGCGATCGGATGGATCTACTTCGTCGCGGCCTACCTGAGCCTCGTCGTCATCAACGGCATCATCACCTTCATGCTCACGCCTGGGAAGTGGCTCACGACCCACGCGTTCTGGGACGGGTTCTCCAATCCGACCTACTGGCCGAGTCTGGTCCTGCGGACCGGTGTCTGCGCCCTCATGGCGACGGCGTTTCTGCTCTTCGCGGCGCAACGGGCGAGTGCCGACGCGAGACCGAGGTTGGTGCGCTATCTGGGTTGGTGGTTCGTCATCGGTGTGCTCGTGGCCTACGCCGGAGCCCGCTGGTGGGAGGCCTCGCTTCCCGAATCCGTCCTCGGCTTGTTCCGGGGCGACGCGCCCGCGTTGGCAGCGCTCGCGTCCACGCGGTCGGTGGAGCTGTGGGCGCTTGCGGTCGCGCTGATCGTCTCCCTCCTCTTCCTGCTTTATCTGATCCCAAAGCAGCATCTAAAGGAACTCCTACTAATATTCCGACTGAATTAGGGCCAACTCTTCCCGTAGGCATTTCATCACTACCTT
>JAGQHR010000656.1 GCA_020431745.1 Candidatus Eiseniibacteriota bacterium | reverse complement strand
GAGGCGATCGGTGCCCGATCCCGAGGACCAGGAGCTGGCCGATTGGTTGCGCGAGACCGCGGTGGCGGACGGAGCGGCGCGCGATCGAGCGCTCCCGATCGTCTACGCGGAGCTGCGCGCGATCGCGGCCTCCTACATCCGCGACGAACGACCGGATCACACGCTTCAGCCGACCGCTCTCACCCACGAAGCGTATCTGCGGCTGCGGGAGTCGGCCCCCCTCACCTGGAAGAGCCGGGCGCATCTGATCGCGCTCGCCGCGCGGGCGATGCGGCGGACCCTGGTCGATCACGCACGCGCCCAGAAAACGCAGAAGCGGGGCGGTGAAAAGCGGATGCTCTCGCTCGACCTGGTCCAGGCGTCCTCAGAGGAGGGGATCGACGTGATGGAGCTCGATCGTGCCCTCGAGGAGCTGGGCGAGCAGGATCCCCGCAAGCTCCGCATCGTCGAGATGCTCTACTTCGGCGGGCTCGCCGTGCACGAGGCGGCGGAGGTCCTGGAGGTGTCCCGTCGGACCGTCGAACGGGACTGGCGCTACGCCCGGGCCTGGCTCCTCCAACGTCTGCACCGAACGAGCCCGTGATCCGCACCGCATGAAGCGATCGGTAGAGGACATCTTCAACGATTGTCTCGACCTTCGGGACGCGGCCCGTCAAGCGTACCTCGATGAAGTCTGTGGGGACGACCGACCGCTGCGCGATGAAGTGGAGGCGCTGCTCCGGGCGTACGAGGACTCGGCCGAACTCGATCTCCCCGAGTTCGCGCTCTCCGGACATCCGCCGGCGCGCGTCGGGAGCTACACCATCCTGGGAGAGCTGGGACGCGGGAGCATGGGGATCGTCTATCGCGCGCGGGACGAGACCTTGGCGCGTGAGCTCGCGATCAAGGTTCTTCCCGCCAATCTCGCGCTTCTCCAGGATTGGGTGGGGCGCTTCGAAGCAGAAGCCCGAACGCTCGCGTCGCTCAAGCATCCGAACATCGCCACGATCTACTCGTTCGAAGAATCCCAGGGACAACGATTCATCACCATGGAGCTGGTCGAGGGACCGACCCTGGACGAGCGTCTGCGCGCCGCTCCCCCGTCCCCGGCTGAAGCACTTCGTCTGACTCTCCAGATCGCCCGGGGACTCGAAGCCGCCCACGCTCGCGGCGTGATCCACCGCGATCTCAAACCGCTCAACATTCGCGTCGATCGCAGCGGGACCGCCAAGCTCCTGGACTTCGGCATCGCGAAGTCGGTCGCCGACCTCGGCTTCGACGCCGATCAACCCACGTGGATCGCACCGGACGCGGGACGATCCAGCTTGCCCGCGGGCACGCCCGGCTTCATGAGCCCCGAGCAAGCAGCGGGACGCGCCGTCGATCAACGCGCCGACATCTGGGCGTTCGGCCGCATCCTCCAGGCATGCTTCCCGGCGCCGGGGTCGTCCCGTCGGATCCGCGATCTCATCGATAGCTGCCTGCAGGAAGACCTCGACGCGCGACTCGGCTCCATGGCCGAGGCACGGGGGATCATCGAGCAGGAGCTCCACCGACGGCACCCGACCCCGTACCGCGCGGGACTCGTCGGAATCGCGCTCGTCCTCGCCATCCTCTTGATCGTCGCGTTCCTGAAAGGGCGGGGTGAAGAGGCGCCTGCCTCCGACCCGTTCCGGAACACGCGCCGAACGCAGGTGACGTTCTCGGGTGTCGCGAGCTGGCCGGAGATCGCTCCCGCCGGAGATCGCCTGGCCTACGTCAGCACGCCCGTGCCGACCCGCAATCAGGTCCTCGTACAGGAGATCGGCAGCGGGCACGCGGAACAGGTCTTCGAGTCCCGGTCGACGCCGCGCATGCGTTGGTCCCCCGAGGGAGACCGGCTCCTGGTCGCCGGCAACCTCGACGGCGAGCACCGACTCTACCTGGTGGACGCGTCCACCCGCCCGAACGCAGCGCCCGCCGATCGGATCCTCGCGGTGTTCCCGTACGCGGCCCCCATGGCATGGTCGCCGGACGGCCGACGGTTCGCCGCCGCGCTCTCCTACGGCCGACGGGATTCCCTGGTCATCGCCACTCCGTCGGGAGATCGGGTTCGAACCTGCGCTCCCCCCGGAGGCGAAGCGCTGCGAGGCCTCGATTGGTCGCACGACGGCAAGTGGCTGGCCGTCGAAACCCAGGGCGAGGGTCAGTCCCGTCTCTGGTGCGGTCCCGCGGACGGAACGAGCTGGCGTCCGGTCGTGGAACAGCAGGGGGTCTCGAACCCGCGGTGGGCGCACGACGACCGTGCCATCTACTACCTGGACGATCTCGATGCTCGCCTCCACGCCGTCCCGATCGACCACCGCACCGGACGCGGCGGTTCGGGCCGGTTGGTGGATGCCGGACCGTTCAACAACGGGTTCGGCTTCTCGCGCACCGGCACGTTGGTGTTCGCGCGGGGACCGGGGCAATCGAACATCCGCCTCGTCGATCTGACGGAGGACCCGATCTCCGATCGACCGATCACGACGGGAACCTTCGCCCACGGAGCCGCACGCTTCTCCCCCGACGGCCACTTCGTCGTGTACGTGCGCAGCTCACAAGGACGCTCGTCGGATCTCCTCGTGCACGAGCTCGCGACCGGACGGTCGCGTCTGCTGCTCAACGAGACCGGCATCACGATCCCGGCTTGGTCGCCGGACGGTCGCGAAATCCTGTTCGCGAGCCTCGGCCCGGTGGAACGCCGACTCCTCCGGGTCAACGTCGACACCGGAACGACATCGGACGTCCCGGCCCTTGACTTCGGCAATCTGGTGGCCTGGAGTCCGGGACGATCGATCCTCATCCAGAGCGAGGACGCCCACGGCTACTGGATCCTCGATCCCGACTCCGCCGGGCA
>JAGQHR010000655.1 GCA_020431745.1 Candidatus Eiseniibacteriota bacterium | reverse complement strand
AGGTAGCGGTTGATCAGATCGAGGTTGTGCCGCGCTTCCGAGAGATTCGGGTCCAGTGCGACGGCTGCCGCGAAGTGTTCCGCGGCGTCCTCGATCCTGCCCAGGGAAACGAACGCGGCGCCCAAACCATGATGCGCCGCGGCGGACTCCGGATGCAGCCGAAGCGTCTCCTGATACTCGGCCACGGCTTCGTCGAGACGCTTTTGATCGTGATAGATGAGTCCCAAGCTGAGGTGCGCCTCCCAGAAGCCGGGATCGGATCGCAAAACTTGAGTCAGCGCATCGATCGCCTCGTCGGTTCGGCCTTGGCGACGCAACACGACTCCCAGCGAATAGCGCGCCCAGAGATGGCTGGGACGGACCAGAAGGGCGGACTCGTACGCGGTTTCGGCTTCGGCGTACCGTCCCTGCTGTTGTCTCAAAGCTCCGAGGGAGTAGTACCCGTTGGAATAGTTGGGATTGATCCGAAGCGCAGCCTCGTACTGCGCGGCGGCTTCGTCGAATCGGCCCAGCTTGACGAGCGTCAGTCCGAGGCTGTTCATCGCCTTGTAGTGATCGGGAGCGAGAGCGATCGCTTTCTGGAAGTGCTCCACGGCGGCTTCCAGCTCGCCGCGGTTGGAGAGCTCGATCCCCAGATTGTGATGCGCCATCCACGAGGCGGGATTCTTGCGAAGGGTGTCACCCCAGAGCGAGTCGAGATCGTGGTAGATCCGGCTCTGCGCGAACGTCAGCCCGCCGAGGATGACGAGAACGACCGCGCCGATGACCGTCGCGATCGAGGAGGGCAATATCCCGACGCGGGGCGGCCCCGTGACCACATCCGTGTCGGTCCGGGTTCCGGTGACCCTGTCCGCATCGGTCCGCGGCCCCGTGACCACATCCGTGTCGGTCGGGGGTCCGGTGACCCTGTCCGTGTCCGTTCGCCGGGCAACGCTTCCTCCGTCCGGGCGCTGCCAACCAGCGCCTTCCACGTCCGCCTGCGACCCCACCGGCGAGGGGTGTGCCGTGCTTCCGCGTCGCCAGTCTCCGATCAGCAATCGCCGGGCACCTTCCACGTAGGCGGTGAGGAGTCCGATGCTGGCCAGGTACTGGAAGTGATCGGCAACGAACGAGTAGCGCATCGGATAGACGTCGAAGAAGCCCAGCGCCGGCGCGAGCGTCACCAGGAAGCAGAGCACGGCCACCAACGGACCCCGCCCCCAGCGCGTGCGGCCGAACCAGAGCACGGCGAGGACCGCGACGGTCGCCAGCGGAAACAGCAGCTGAACAATGGAGTGCGGGTCCAGCACCCAGCGCGGATAGTTGAAGACCAGTGGGTGAGGCCAGAGCAGCTTGCCGGCGTAGAACCAGGCAGCGCGTCCCGCGACGAGCAATCGATCCGCGACGGTGAGTGCGAACTCGTCGCCTTCCGCGCCCACGACGGTGCGTTCCACCCACACGGTGAGCGCGCCGGAGAGGGCGCCGATGAGCAGCAGCACGCCGAGCTGACTCACCTGCCGCCAGTGCACGCGTCCGTGCTTCCACCAGAGAAGCAGTCCCAGCACCACGGGCAGGGTGCAGGTGACCGACTTGGAGAGAAGCGCACCCACATAAAGCAGACATCCCAGGACGAAGAGCCGGAGCGTCGCGGGCGTCGACCCTTCGGCGGGAGCCGGGGAATCAGTCGCCGGACTCCCTTCGGAACCGACGCCCTCTCGTCCTTCGCTCAGGAGCCCGAAGTACCGGGCGAACATCGTGAGCGAGCCCAGATAGAAGAGGCCGGAGAGCACGTTCTTACGCTCGGTGATCCAGGCGACTGATTCCACGTGGACCGGATGCAGCGCGAACACTGCGGCCACGAACCATGCGCTTCGAAGGCCTGCCCGGTCCAAAAGGCGCCAGAGCACGATCGCGGACAGACCATGGAGGAGCACGTTCACCGAATGGAAGCCGGCGGGGGCGAGATGCCAGAGGTGGTACTCGATCCAGAAGGTGGTGTGGACGAGAGGGTAGTACTGAGGGACCGCGCCGACCTCGAACCAGATCCGCCGGAGCCCGTCGAGGGATCGCAGTGTCAGGTTCTGCAGGACATAGGCGTCATCGTCCCAGATGTAGCCCGCGTGCAACGCCGGCCAATATGCGACGATCGTGAGCGCGACCAGGAGAGCGCCGCGCACCCACACCTTCTTGGACCAAGTTCCCATACATCCTCACCCCGTGGATCCGCGACGTCGATGGACCTGCGTTACCCGTCGGATCCGCGGATTCTCCTCTGCGACCCATCGCGACGTGTCCCCCTCATCGAGGAATACGCTCGCCGATCGGACCCCGTCGATGATCCCGGCCGGCACTCCGAGATGTCAAGTGAGCCGGTAGCTCTGCGCGGATCCCATTGCCGGTGCCGTTCGCGGCGTCGTACGCTCCCGAGCCACACGGGTCCCCGACAAGGAGCACGAACGTGAGTGACCGACCGACCGGCCTACATCAACGTCCGCCGCTGGAGCTCCGGCTCCGCTGGTCGGAGAGCGAGTCCCGCCACCAGGATCCGATCCGGCAAATCGTCCGACTCGCCCTGGCGGAAGATGTCGGACCGGGAGACGCGACGACGCTCTCCGTCGTTCCGAATACGGTCTCCGCGATCGGCCGCATCATTGCGAAGCAGTCCGGGATCGTTTCCGGCCTGGTGGCCGTCCGCGCGACGATCGACGAGGTCGACCCCTCCGTGTCCCTCGATGTCCACCGGCAGGACGGTGACGCCGTGATGCCCGGCACCGAGGTGGCTACGCTGCGAGGGCCGGCCCGCAGCCTGCTCACTCTGGAGCGGGTCGCGCTCAACTTCCTGCAGCGCCTGTCCGGCGTGGCCACGCTGACATCGCGGT
>JAGQHR010000654.1 GCA_020431745.1 Candidatus Eiseniibacteriota bacterium | reverse complement strand
CGCGAACTCGCCGGCCGCGCGGCCGCCGTCCGTCATGGTCTCGAAATCGTCGGAGAGCTCGATCAACGAGTGCCGCTGGAACTGGAGGCGGCCTTCCAGACGGAGCTTCGAGAGCAGATAGTCGCCACTGAGCTGCACCCGCTCGTCGCTGAGCTTGCGCTCCGGACCTTTTTCCTCGCCCTCGGGCACGCCGGGAGGCGGTCCACCGGCTTCGAGGAGCTTGAACTCGCCGCCGTAGTGCACGACCCGCATCGCGAAGTTCCCGCGGTCACCGCGCAACCCGAGAGCCGCCTCGCCGTTGGCCGCGAAGAATCCCGTGTTCTCGAGCTCGCCGTCGGGAGTGTGGAGCGCCTCGGACTTGCGTCCGATCCCCAACACGTGCCAGCCGAGGTTGCCGCGCACTCCCTCGACGCGTCCGATCGCACCGAACTCCTTGTTGTTGCTCGCAAAGTAGGACTCGATATGAGTCTGAACCTCACCCGGCTCGACGTCCCAAACCGAGCGTGGGACCACACTGACGACGCCGCCCAGCGCGTCCGATCCATAGAGCACGCTGGCCGGCCCGCGGATGATCTCGATGCGCTCGGCCTGGGCCGCGTCCACCGACGGACCGTCCTCGTCGCTGAAGGAGTAGTCCTCGACGCGATTGCCGGCGTCCAGCACCAGCACGCGCGAGCCGGAGAGTCCCCGCACGACCGGCTTGCCGATCTCTCCCCCGGTGCTCAGGGTGCGCAATCCCGCCTGCTGCTGCACGGCATGCGCGAGGGAAACCGAGTATTCCGCATCCAGACGGTCACCTTGCAGATGCGAGATCGGCAGCGGGCTCCGGCCCGGTTCCATCACGCTGCGCGAGGCGGTCACGTCCACCTCGTCCAGCTCGAACGGAGACTCCGCGAGGACTACGAAAAGGCGGTCCCGGGCGGGGCCGGGGCCGCCGAGGTGCAGCACGCGCGGCTCGAACCCGGCGCGGCGGATCACCAGAGTGGACTCCCCTTTCGGCACGTCGGGGAGCACGAACGCGCCCGACACGTCCGTCATGGTCCAGCTTCCCGTCTCGGGGCGGGTGACCTCGGCACCGGCGACAGGATGACCGTCGGGATCCATGACCCGTCCCGTCAGCTCGGCCGCCGTCCCGATCGAGGGCAGGAGGATGAGACCGAGCAGGAGCAGCCCGAAGAGAAGCGCCAGGCTGCCGCCGTCCAGAAGCCGCGCTGAAGACGGTCCAGGTTCGGCCGACAGCGGGCGAGAAACGGCGACACTCCTGAAGCAGCCATGACGGGAAAGGCGACGGGGAGAGAACATCCGGGATCCCTTCGCGCGAACCGTTTGCCCCCCTCGATTGCGAGCCCGCGCGTCGGCTCGACTCCGAGTCCAAAGAATCGGGCGCGATAGTCGCGCCCCTTCGAGTACGGCCACCGACCGGCCGGAGACCCGTACAACGGTACCACGGCCCCGGAGCGCACGGTCGGTGAGATTGGGGGGATCTCACCCCCATGCACCTCGACGTTCGTTCGTCCGTCGGGTTTCGCGAGGGCCACACCAGCGTCGACGTCACTCGGAACGGCGCGCAACCGCAGCGTCACGTCGGACCGCAATCCCCCAGCGGCTCGAGTCGAATGCCGGCCGCGTCCTCGATCTCCCGCACCCGCGCGTGCAGCGTGTCGAGGCTGTCCGCGCCGAGGTTCATCACGGCGTACCGGCAGCTCTGCCCGTCCTCGACCCGTTCGAAGTCCGCGAGCACCTGGCCGGGCTCGCATTCCAACCAAAGGAGGAGCCCCGGGTACGCTGACTCCAAGCTGCGGAGCCTGGCGTCGTCGGGCGTCGCCAGCACCTTGACGGGACGATAGGTCCGCAACGGCACGCTCGCCGCACACGGATAGAGTCCGGCTCCGCGGGGAACCTCCGGAACCTGCCCGGTCACGAGCTCGAGCGCGATCTCGTAGGTATTGCGTCCGTCGACCTTCTCGTAGAGGTCCGCGAACTGCCCGCAGATGCGCGGATTGACCTCCAGGATGTGGATCGACCCCGAGCTGGGGTCGTGGATCATCTCGATGTTGAAGAACGACTGCTCCAATCCGCTCGCCCGGATCACGTCGCTTGCGATCTGCTCCATCCGCGCCTGCACCTCACACGGGAGGGCTGACGGGTAGTCGAAACGCACGAAGCTCCGGGTGACGGGATGGAGGATCGAGTCGACGATCCCCAGCAACTTGACCTCTCCGTCGCGGATAAACCCCTCGACCGTGGTTTGATCTCCGGCGAGCACGCCCTCGGCGATGAAGAACTGCCCGTCGTGCTCGAAGTCCGTGAGCCCGACGACCAACTGGTCGAAGATGCGCATGTAGTGGGCGAAGAACTCGGTCGCGGCCGGGCGGCGCACGAAGTCGAGCAACGCTTCGTGGCTCGCGATCCTGCGCGCGAGCTGGGAGAAGGCGCCTTTGACCGGCTTGAGGAACACCGGAAACGGTAGGTTCGGATCCGGATTCTTGGGGTCGACGAGACCGAACCACGGCGTCGCCTCGGGCGCGACGGCCTGCTGGGTGCAGCGCGAGTAGAATTTGTGCGAACACCCGATGACGTGTTCCGGCGCCGGCCCCGGCAACCCGCGCCGGTTCGCGATCGCACCGGCCACGGTCGCCCCGGGGTAGTCGCTGGAGCTGAACACACCGTCCATGGCATCGGCGCGGCTCGCGACTTCGTCGATGTATTCCAGGATCGCGAACGTGTCGGGGCAGTCGTCGTCGGACGGGCTCTCGAACGTGATCTCGAAGGCCTCCCCCCAACGGCTACGGCAGCTCTCCAGCTGTCGCTGGTCCCAGTGGGTGGGGAAGACGACGGACACACGCTTCTTGGGCACACTCGCTCC
>JAGQHR010000653.1 GCA_020431745.1 Candidatus Eiseniibacteriota bacterium | reverse complement strand
ACGCATCCCCGAAGACGCGCTGCAGGGTGAAGCCGATCTGCCCGGTGAGGATGAAGGGACTGAAGGCGAGGGTCGCCACCGCCAGCGCGGCCACGCCGCCCGCGATCGTTCGCAGGAATCCGTGGCGGATCAACGAAAGAACCGCGAGCAGGGGGAAGTAGGGAATCGCGAGCGGCTTCATCATGACGGCCAGGGTGAGGAGGGCCCAAGGGACCCAGGCCCGGCGATGGAAGAGGGAGAGGAACGCGGCCAGCACGAAAAAGCTGTGGATGCAGTCCGGCTGTCCCCAGAATCCAGTGTCGAAGAGGACCGTCGGGTTGAGCAGGTAGAGCCCCGCGGCGATCAGACCCCACTTTCGGCCGTCGTCCCGTCCCCAGGAACCGGCCACCCGTCGAGCCGTGTAGTACATCAGTGCGGCCACCCCGAGATCGAACGCGAGGGGGGGCAGCTTGATCAGGAACGTGAGAATGCCGGTGTCGGAGTGATGCTCGAGCGCTTCCGGTGAAATCAGCCCGTAGAGGCGGCCCAGCGGGTAGAGGATATAGGCGTAGAACGGGGGGTAGTCCATGTCGGAGGCCTGATACACCTGCGCGAGCCCGAATCGCCCGGCATAGAGGGCCCACCGCTTGTAGGCCTGGACGTCGAAGACGTAGCCCGGCTGGACCGCGAGGATCCAGCGCAGCACCAGGTAGGAAACGAGGGCCCAGAAGACTCGTCCGCGTCGCATCGGCGGATGATACCCGATCACGGCCCGGGGTCGTGAGCTTGACCCCTCACCGCCTGCTTTCTAGACTGTGGTCACGGAGTATGAAACCCCTGAACCCACTCATCTCATGGAGGCGGGGAGCCCTGGCGGGGCTCCTCCTTTGCTGCATGATCGCACCGGTCCGAGGCTCCGGGGATTCCGACCGTCTCCTCGAGCGTTTCCAGAAGATGGTCCGGAGCAACCTCGATACCTCCCACGTGGTCGCCTCCGACCGGCTCGATGCGGCGATGCGCCTGTTCCAGGATCTGCCGCTCGGAGAGCGGGTCGCGGCCTGGGCATCCTGGTTCGCGGACCTGGGTGGAATCGAGTACCGGTACGGACGGGGCCCGGGCGGCTACGTCACGGAAGGGCGAATCTGCCAGGACGATTCCACCGACTGCGTGCTCTTCATGTACCGCGTCACGGAGCTGGCCCGTTCCACCAGCGCCGAGGAGGCGGTCCAGTTCGCGTTCGGGACCCGGTTCTACGGGGCCTCCATCGACCAGGCGGTCCGCGACGACGGTACCGTGGACTACGACAACGAGGCGCACCTCGAATACTCCGAGGACATGATCCACAGCGAGATCTGGGGCAAGGACGTCACGGAATCGGTCGGTCTGTCGCTCGAGGAGCTGGGCGGGATCAAGTACGTTCCATCCGCCTCGATCGAGTACGGCGCGCTCCAGAACGGGGACATCATCTGGTTCGTCGGGGACCCGGCCGGCACCGCGCTCGGCAGCGAGGCCGATCCGGAAAGCCCCCCCACCGTCGTGCAGCACGTCGGGATCCTGGACCGTCGCCGAGGCGAAGTGGACCTCGTCCATGCCGCGGCGCGTCCCATCCTCGGGGTCTACGACCATCCCGGAGTGGTGCGCATCCCGCTGCAGGCCTATCTCCACCGGGTCGATCGCTTCCGCGGAATCGTCGTGACCCGGCTCGTGGAGTTCTAGTTTCCTTCCTGCTCCGCGCGAAGGCGCCGCAGCAGCGCCGTTGCCGGCTGCAGTCCTGAGTCGATCCGCACGGCGGATTCCAGCTGTTCCACCGCGTCGGCCGTGCGACCGAGGCGCGCCAGCACCGCCCCCCAGCGATAGCGCAGGTTCGCGTCGTCGGGCTGCAGCGAGACCGCGGCCCCGAACGCCTCCGCGGCTTCCGAGAACCGTTCGAGCTGCTCGAGACAGACGCCCAGGTTGTAGTACGTCCACGTGGAGAGCGGCATCGTTTCGAGGGCGTGCCGGTAGGCCTCGGTCGCCTCGGTGAGCCGTCCCTGCGCCGCCATCGCGACGCCGATTCCGTGCCAGGCCTCTCCCGAGGCGGGATCGAGCTCGAGGGCTCGGTGAAAGATACGGATCGCGTCCTCGTGCTGTCCGTTCCGGCTCAGACGCAATCCCAGGAGGTAATCCGAGTTCGCGTCCGCCCGCGCCACGGGATAGCTCGGGAGCACCGTGAGAAGGGCCGCCACGGCCACGATGACGGCGGTCCCGGGAAGGAGACGACCGGGCGTGCGGCGGTTCCTCCAGAGCTCGACGATTCCGATCGCCGCGAGGACGAGGAATCCCGGGACCATCGGAATCCGATAGCGCGCGGCCGCGAAGAAGACGATGGTGGCGATCCATCCGGTGACGACGAGCGCGACGAAGGGCCATCGCTCGACCGTCTCCGCTGCCTGAGTCGATCGTCGCCGCCTGCGGGCGAGACCCGAGACGGCGCCCCAGACCGCGAACGGGAGAATCCACCCGAAGCGGAGGAACGCGACGCGCAACGGTGGCGTGTCGGTCGCGATCCGCGAGAAGTTCTCGATCTGCGGAATCTCGCGGGGACTGAAGTAGAGCAGGATCTTGCGGCCGAGCAGCCACGCGGCGCGTCCCGGGTCCTGCGTCAGGAAGCCGACCGAGCGTGCCGCCCAGAAGCGGGAGCTCTCCGCGATCGTCAGGGTCCGGCCCGCCAAGAGCGAGGCCGAGCGCGTTCCGGTGAAGTCGCTCTCGATGTCCAGCTCGGGAGGGTTGGAATAGATGCCGCGCGCCGCGGGGTTGTTTCCGATGAAGAGGTTGAGTCCGCCGTTGGGAGTCAGGAGGACGAGCTGGCCCGCGGCCCGGGTCTGGTAGACGGAGAGCGGCGCGATGA
>JAGQHR010000652.1 GCA_020431745.1 Candidatus Eiseniibacteriota bacterium | reverse complement strand
CCTACGCATCGTTGAAATCCGCACTCCGCTGCCACGGGAAGCGTGATGGTTCTGGAGCAGAGGATGACCCGGCTCCAGAACCCACCCCGACGCTATCTCACGAGCGTGATCCGCCGGGAGTCCGTTCCGTCCTTGGAAGCCACTTGGACGAAATAGACGCCGCTCGGAGCCTCGATGCCCGATCGATCCTTTCCGTCCCAGGCGATGCGGTGTTCTCCGGCTTCGAGGGTGAGATCTTCCGCGACCGAGCGAACGAGGCGGCCCGTGACATCGACGATCCGCAGGGACACCGGTCCGGCTTCCGCGAGTGCGAGCGTGACTTCGACCTGCCTTGCCGCCGGTTCCGGTGAGGTGAGCCGCAATCGGACGGCCGGTGGAAGCATCCCGAAGTCCGAATCGGCCGAGGCTGCCGCGCCCATCGTGTCGAATACGTACCACTCCGGCACGCCGTGACTGCCACAGGTATCGCAGGAAACCAAGATCTCATTCAGTCCGTCGTCGTCGAGGTCTTCCAGCTTCCAGACCGTCCACGAAATCTGTGTCCCCGAGAAAGTAAACGATCCCTCGGTCTGCCCGGTGGCGGCATCCACGACGATGAACATGTTCTGGGGCTGTCGCAGGAGAACCTCGATCGCCGGATCGCCGTCGCACTGGCCCGACAGGTGGACTCCGTTGGGCCAGGAGACGTTCGCTCTGGGTGTCACCGTCGTGCCCTCGATGAACTGCATCCCCGTAGAGGTCGGTACGACGATTTCGTCCAAACCGTCTCCGTCCGAGTCGGGAATGACGAGGGCGGCCGAGGTTGCCGGGCCACCCACGGACAGTGATGCCTGGAGGGCGCCGGTATTGAGGTCGAATATCTTCCAGGTCGGTCCGGATGCATCCACCATTTCGAGCCCCGAATCCAGGTCGTGTTGGGCAATCCACGACGACGTCAAGTCATCGGTACCGGATTCGAACTGGGACTTCAGAACCAAATCCGCGGTGGCCACGGTGGGTAGAACAACTGCCGCACTCGCCAGGGTCACAGCCACGGCCGCAACGCTGGGCAGCGCAGAGATTCCTCGCATCGACATCGGCGACTCCGTTTCGTTTTGGGTACTGGGAGCAAGGGAAACACGACGCTCAGTGGCGGCGGCCCGACACGCCCGAGCTGCTTCTTCACGGTGCCGCCGTTGTCCGTCGGGGAAGGAGTGTAGTACTCGCCCTCCGTGGACTGCTAGCGACACGATGAGCTATCGGGGTACTCGGGAGAGGAGAGTCTCGTGAGGCCCGGGCAAGCTAGGATTCCTCAGGGAGAGTACCGCTCGTGTCCTAGGGGTGAGCATGAGCAATCCGGGATGGACCCGACCTCTACGTGCGGTTCCGAACAGTCGCTTTTCGGCCAGTCTGCGCGGGAGACCTGTGGCCCGGAATCGTGATACGAGGGCTACATCTACAATACGATCAAGCACCAACGAATGGTGAAGGCGCTCGACCTGTCCTTGGAGGGGGAGACGATCCGCATCGAGCTCGTGCGCATGCCGCGATCCCGTCAGCTCGCGCGCGCGATCCTTCGCGGTTTGACATCCTGAACCCTGGTCCGAAGACCGCGACGTTCGCCTCTCACGTGCCCGGAACGTCGACCGTGCCCGCGCTTCCGCCAATCGCCGTAGAGACAATCGTGATGGTCTCCTCACCAGGAACGATCACGAAGTCGTACGACTCTCCCTCGTAGATCTCGCCGACCCACGTGTCTCCGATCTTGACGGCGGCGGTGCCGCGCGTGCACTTGATCTTCACGTGGGAGTGGCCGTGCGTCGGAAACGACGACCTCTGTCCCGCGCGATCGTGATTCCAGGACGGCAAGGGTGGGACTTGCTGCTGGGTCAGAGCCTGGACCGGTACGGCCCACACCAGGAGGAGGGCTAGAACAACCATTCGGATCATGACAGTCCTTTCGTGGCGGCGATCCGTCCGACGAATCGAAGCGGCGGCATGTTCTCCCTACCAGGGCGTCGGACCGGTCCCATGATACACCTCCACGGATTTTTCTTTGGCACCGGCCAGTCCCGAACGGCGCGGTCAGGGCGTCGGGCGAGGGCCGATCCTCAAGCGGACCAGCATCGGAAGAGCTCCCGCCCCCTGTGTCCAGTAGCTGGTGCCGGTTCCTTGGATGGAACCGGATGGCAAAGGCTTGGCTGCCTGAGGAGGGACTCGTCATGACTACATCGGCAGGAACCCATGGGCTGTTCCACCGGGGTTCACGGGATTCGCGAGAGCGTTGCCCGGAGCGTTCCGAAGCTGCAAAGGAGGTCGACGCGAGAATCGCGGAACGACTGCGAACGGGAAGAGTCGGACGTTGGTTGCGGCCGACTGTGCTCGGAGTATTGGTGCTGCTCGTGCAGGGAGTCGTGCTGCTACCCACTCGCGCGTTCGCTTCCGTCACCTGGGCGGATTTCGTCACCACCTTGCCCGTTCCCAACGTCCCGACGACGATCTCGTTGGGAGGGGGCAGCACCGTAGACGTCACGATTACGGGGGCCGGCACGCTCTCCGCCACGCGGTACGGGACTCTCGGCGCATCCGCCACGGGTCTCAATTACAATGATCTCATCGTTCTGAACAACAACTACTCCGGTGGCGGCGGTCATACGGCGATGTCGATGGTTTTCTCGAACTTCAGTCTCGGGTTGAGCCACCGGCGGGGGTACTTCTTCGTCGGAGCTGTCAACGGGAGCTCTTCGCCGATCAAGATTTGGAGCTCGGTCGCCGGCGCCTGGCCCACGTGGACACCGGTGGGCAGCACTTTCAACATGCCGGGGAACACCTCCCCGATCTCGTACGTGGTCACTCCCACGGCCGGAGAGTTCCAGACCAGTGCGACGATCGGAAACG
>JAGQHR010000651.1 GCA_020431745.1 Candidatus Eiseniibacteriota bacterium | reverse complement strand
TTCGTGATCGAGCTCGTCGTGCCGTTCCTCTTCTTCGTGCCCGACCGGTGGCGCCGGATCCGTCATGCCGCCGCACTCGCCACCATCGGGCTGCAGATGATGATCGCCGCGACCGGCAACTACGGTTTCTTCAACCTGCTCGCGATCGTGCTCTGCATCCCGTTGTTCGATGATCAGGCACTCGTGCGGGTCGCGCCTGGGCGGGGCTTCGGACGGCGTATCCAGGCCGGGGCACCGGGAGAAGCGGACACCCCAGATGTTCGAGTTTCGTCGGAGAGGACGATCGAGGCTGCACACGACGACATGAGGTCAGAGGCTGCGTCGATGCGGACCCGAGGAGCTCTACTTCCTGCGCGGAGAGTTCGACGGCGGGCGGCCGCGTTGCGAACCGTGCTCGCGGTTCTGATTCTGATCGCCAGTGCGACGACCGTGATGCGCGAGATGACACGCACCGTGCGTCCCGGCGCGGTTCCCGCGTGGATGGAACACGGATTCGCGTTCGCACAGGCGGTGTGGGTCGACCCCGTGCAGAAGGTCCTGCTCGACTTCACCGATCCGTTTCGAAGCATCAACGGCTACGGCCTGTTCCGCGTGATGACGACGACCCGACCGGAGCTGATCCCGGAAGGTCTGTGGGACGGAACGTGGATGCCGTACGAGCTCCGCTGGCAGGCCGGCGACGCTCACCGGCGACCACCCTTCGTCGCCCCGCACATGCCCCGGTTGGATTGGCAGATGTGGTTCGCCGGCCTCGACCCGCGCCGGCAGGGGCGGTGGCTCCAGGGGTTCGCAGACGGATTGTTGGAAACGCGACCGGCGGTGCTCGTGTTGTTGGATCGGGAGTCCGTCCCCGAGACGGCACCGAGCGCGGTACGTTTTCGCGTCTACGAGTACCGGTTCACGACTGTCGAGGAGAGACAGCGAACCGGAGACTGGTGGTCCCGCGAGGAGACCGGAGTCATCGGACCGATCCAGAAGCAGTAGCCGGAGATCAGCCGGCCCGACGGCGCCTCTCGTAGGGACTGACCTCTTTCTCCCCACCGTTTCCTTCCCGCTACGTGGCCCAGGCCCCGCGGTTTCCACGGATGCCCGTCTCCCGCGCCAACGGCGTACGTTGATTGTCCCCCTCCGAGTCCTTTCTGAGTCGCTTCACCCTGCCTCAGGGGAAAGGGCACGAACCATGAGCACAGCAGCAAGGAGTCGCTACGGTTCCCGCGCTGTGAGGACCATCTCCATCCTCGTTCTGATTGCGGCCGCGACGACGCGATTGGCCATCGCGGGTCCCAACGCGGGAGGAACCCTCGTCATTCACGCAGATCCCGACGTCGTCTACAGCCCGGATATCGAATACTGCGGATTCGGCACCCTGCCCGCGTCCTGCGCGGAGGTGAACACCCGAGTCGATGGGACGGCCACGACGACCTGGCACGTCTTCGCCGCGTTCCCCGAGAACAGCCACCCACGTCTCGCGGGGGTCGCATGGGGAGTGACCTACGACCCGGACCGGGTCGTAGTCGTGGACTGGGGCGGTTGCGGAGACTTCGAGCTGCCCAACTCAGGTTGGCCGGCGCCGGGCGAAGGCACGGCAGTTACGTGGGGGGTGGCGCAAACCGCGACATTCACGGAGATCTACTGGTTCGCCGGGTATGTCTACGCGGCGGAAGCCACTTCCTTCGATCTCACTCTGCATCCTCAACAAGGCGGTAGCTTCGTCGACGACAGCGTCCCGGGGAGCCTCGATCCGATCGCGGATTTCGGCGAGCTCGGCTTCAACGGCAATCCCGGCTACCTTCCGTGTCCAGACCCGCTTCCGGGAAGAGGAGCGTGCTGCTTCCCGGATGGGACCTGCCGGTTGACCACGGCAGAACGGTGCGACGGAGAGTTCCTGGGAGAGGGTACCGTCTGCGTCCCCAACGACTGCCCGCAGCCTCCCGAGGGCGCTTGCTGCTTCCCGAATGGATCTTGTGTCGTGGAGAACGAGCTGCTCTGCAACGAACAGCACGGAACTTTCTTCGTCGGGGAGGTTTGCGTGCCCAATCCATGCGAGCAGCCTCCGGAAGGCGCATGCTGCCTGCCCGACGGAACGTGCTTCTTGCTCGATCTCTACGAATGCGATCTGCAACATGGCGATTGGCTCGGTGAAGATACGTCCTGCATTCCCAACCCGTGCCCCACGCCACTCTTCGGTGCCTGCTGCTACCCAGACGGCGCCTGTCGAGAAGTCTTCGAGTACGAATGCGCAGGCGCGGGCGGGCACTTCTACGGCGACTCGCCGTGCGCGGACGTCAACTGCATCATCCCGTGCCCGCAACCGCGCGCCGTAGCTGCGGGAGCCCCGGCCGTATACGGTCCCAACGCCGGAGGCACCCTCCTTCTCCATTCCGATCCCTCTCTGGTCTACACCACGGATGTGGACTACTGCGGAGCTTCCGGCGTGCGTTCATGCGATGCGGTGATCCCGAGAACGGACTCGACCGATCCGGCCGTGATTCACGTCCTTGCTTATGTTCCCGGAGGAGGCCGCCTGGTCGGCGTCGTCTTCGGAGTGAGCTATCCAGACGTGGTATTGCTCGTCGACCACGGAGCGTGCGGTGACTTCGAGCTGCCCGATGGCGACTGGCCCGCGTCCGACACGGGCACCGCTGTCACGTGGGGCACGGCACAGACGAGCAGCATTACGGAGGTCTACTGGTTCGCCGGCCTCAGCTACTATCCGGCGCTGTTGTGCCTGGGTCCGCATCCCGCCCAGGGCGCTTTCTTCGCGGATGACAGCGTCCCGGCGATTCTGGATCCGATCGTGGGCCTCGGCGTCTTCGGGTTCGGGACGGATGGATACAGTCCTTGTCCAACCGGACCGCTGCCGGGGGCATGCTGTTTCGCCGACGGCGTG
>JAGQHR010000650.1 GCA_020431745.1 Candidatus Eiseniibacteriota bacterium | reverse complement strand
GTCGTGGTCGTCAACACGAACGTCGACGGCGCGGTCTACGGCAACGCCATCGTCCTCACGCAAGACATGTTCGGCGTAAGCAACGAGACCGACTCCCACTTCGGGTATCGCGTGGCGACCGGATACTTCCTGGACGACGGCTACATGGACATCGCCGTCGGCACGCCGACCAAGGATCTCGGCGCGACCGACGCCGGCATGACGCACGTCATCCTCGGCGGACCGAACGACATCGGCCGCTCCGGCTATTTCATTTACGGGCAGGACAGCATCGGGGATGTCCGGGAAGCCAACGACAACAACGGTTTCGCCGTCACCTTCGGAGCCTTCGACGCCACCGACCAGGGAACCCTCGTCATCGGAGTTCCCGGTGAGGATGGAGCAAGCGGACAGGTCCACGTCGTCGCTCCGTGGCGGCAGTTCTACTACCACACCTACAAGACCGCGTTCGTGACCGACTGCCAGGGTCAGATCATCTACTCCCGCAAGCCCTTCGAACGCGTTTTCATCGCCAGCACGACCAAGATTCTGACGGTGCTCTTGGCCTGCGAGCACTCGCAGCTTCCGCCGAACGATCCGCTCCACATCAGCTTCGACGACACCTACACCGTGCCGGATTGGGTGGCGGACGACATCGGCGGCTCGACGGCCGACCTCGAAACGGGCGAGGTCGTGACCCTGCGCGATCTCGTGCACATGGCCCTGCTCATCTCAGGCAACGACGCGGCCCATGCCATCGGTGACATGCTCCATGGAGCGCAAGGGGTCGATGTCTCCATCCCGCAGTTCGTCGCGGAGATGAACGACCGGGCCGCCGAGCTCGGGATGTTCGACTCGCACTTCAACAACGCAAACGGATTCGAGCAGGAAGCGGTGGGACCGGACTTCGGCGACCACTACTCGACCGCGTACGACATGGAGATCCTGAGCCGGGCGGCCATGGCCAACCCGCTGTTCCGCGAGATCGCGCGGACTTTGAGCTACTCCGTCGTGCGACCCAAGCCCGAGGGCGTCGTCCACCATACATTCGACAGCTTCCAGACCTGGATCCTGGAGAACGAGTGGGGCATGACCGGATCCGGCCTCAAAGGCGGGTTCACTCCGGCGGCTCAAACCACCTGGTGCACGTCGGTCGAAGGAGGCGTGGGACGGGCGATCGCCACCACCTTCGGCACTCCGGAAGGCGACAACGATGGAAGGCAGGCTCTGGAGCTGCTGACCCTGGGACTGGGTGACTGCGCGTACTGGCAGCTTTGGGAAGACTGGGAGTACGAGTACCTACGGGTGATCGGAATGGTGGCCCACGCCGACGAACGCGATCTCTTCTCGCTGTGGCCCGGGGTCCCGCGCAACATGCAGATCGAGCTGTTCCACGCGACCGCCCAGCCGGACGTGACCGATGCCTTCACGCAGATCCACCGGCAAACCCAGGTCGCGATCCTCCCCCAGGAGACGATCGACCTCGGGATCGCACCGTTCAGTGGGGCGGCCGACATCAAGATCCAAAACATGGAAGACCGGATGATCCGGATCTGGGTCCAGGTCCCCGAAGACAACCGGGCCTACAACATTCCGGCCCACGGAACCGTGAACCTGTACCTGCCGCCGCTGGGACAACTGGCGTCGTTCCCCTGGACGATCACCAGCAGCGAAGAGATGCCCACGCCGGTCTATCTCTCGGTCGATGAGACGTATCTCTATTCCGTGGATGCCCCCGCGATTCCCACGACCGACCCCATCTTCAGCGTCGAGCTCTTCCGGAACGCGCGCACCGAGAACGATCTCATCGGCGTGGACATCCACTGGTGGCTGGACGGAGGCGCGTACAAGATGATCGTCCACGATCCGGAGTTCCCGGTGTCCTCCGCCGAGGACGACACCGTGGTGCCGGAGGCCGGAAGCATCTTGCGGCTGTCCCCGCCGGCTCCCAATCCATTCTCGAGCTCCACGCGCCTGGGGTTCACGCTCCTGCAGGCCGCCGACGTGAGCGTCTCGATCCACGATGTCTCCGGCCGCCGGGTCCGTCACTATCCCGCCGCGCAGAAGGCCGCCGGAGTCTGGAGCACGACCTGGGACGGCAAGATGGACGACGGCGGGCAGGCGCCCCCCGGCAGCTACTTCTATCGCGTGGTCGTCGACGGCGCGGAGGCGGACGGAGGCAAGCTCGTGCGCGTCCGGTAGCGATGGCCGGGTCGGGTACGGAGCCCCGTCTCTGACCCAAACTACGACTCCTTTGATCGACGCAGCCCCGGGGGCATATGCTCCTGGGGCTCGAAGCTTGGCCAAGGTTCGCCCGCTGCCGACGTCATGGAGCCGACCGTGGCTCTCCATTTGGACCAGACGAAGCAAACGAGCAGAATCACGTCGACCTGTGGCCACGCGGCGGTTCCACTCCAAGACGGAGACAAGGAATCACGATCGAGCGCTCCGTTCACCAGAGGGGGTTCGGGTGGAGATGGACGAGGTGACAATCCGAGAGGCCCATCGTGCCGTGTTCAGCATGCGCGATGTCTTGAGCGCGCCCTTTTGTGACGAGAGTTGGAAGATAGTTCTCATGCCGGGGGATCTTCTACCGTGGCCTGAAGACTTCGAGGCTTTGACCACGGCCGCGAAGCTGGTCGGTGATACCAATTTCATCGTTGTCGATGGGGAGAGTGATCCCCCAATCGCTCCGCCCTTGATTGCGGCGTGGGACTATGAGGAGTTCGCAGACGCGGTATGGCGATCGTTGCTGTCCCACAAGTGCACGCACATTTTCGGGCTGTCGTGTGAGTGGGGACGAGCGGCGTGGCACGACATCAACATTGTCGGTGGGAACCAGACCTTCATGGACTGCCTGATCGAGGCCAGCGGTGGTGAGGCGGCCATGATCACTCGCATCAAGGAAGCCG
>JAGQHR010000649.1 GCA_020431745.1 Candidatus Eiseniibacteriota bacterium | reverse complement strand
CTCCGGGACTGGCGGCGGCGGAGCCCCCTCCGGGACGCGCGGCACTGGAGTCCCGCTCCGGGACTGGCGGCGCGTTGATTCTCACGGTGGGCGAACACCACCGGGAGCAACCTCGTGAAGCGGTCATAGGTGTAGCCGCCGACGGTGGCGAGACGGCGGGGCGGATGGCATTACAACGCGACGTCGCGAGCGCCGCCGCGTGAGCGAGCGCCGCCGTGTGAGCGAGTCGCGGGAGGCCGTCCCGGCAGACGGCGCCGGGTGCGGGAGCGCTAGATCTCGCCTTTGAGCTCGAGGATGCGGTCGCGGATGGAGGCGGCGCGCTCGAAATCGAGGGATTCGGCGGCGCGCTTCATCTCGTCGATGAGCAGGTCGACGAACTCGTCGTTGTCGAGGTGGCCGGGGTTGTCGGGAACCACGGGCGCTGGCTTTTCGCGGGTCGCGTCGGCGACGGCGGTGGCGGTCAGGATCTCCTCGATCGTCTTGCTGACGGTGCGCGGAGTGATGCCGTGTTCCTCGTTGAACTCGATCTGCTTGTCCCGGCGGCGATTCATCTCCGCGATGGCGCGTTCCATCGATCCGGTCACGACGTCGGCGTACAGCACGACCAGTCCCATCGCGTTCCGCGCGGCGCGACCGGCGGTCTGGATGAGCGAGCGCTCGCTGCGGAGGAACCCCTCCTTGTCGGCATCGAGAATCGCGACCAGCGACACCTCGGGAAGGTCCAAACCCTCCCGCAAGAGATTGATCCCGACGAGCACGTCGAACTTGCCGAGGCGAAGGCCCCGGATGTTCTCCATCCGCTCGATCGCATCGAGATCGGAATGGATGTACCGAACACGAACGCCGGCTTCGTTCAGATAATCGGTGAGATCCTCGGCCATCCGCTTGGTCAGAGTCGTGACGAGGACTCGCTCCTGACGCTGCACGCGGTCACGAATCTCCTTGAGCAGATCATCGATCTGATTCTTGGTCGGCCGGATATCGATCGCAGGATCGACGAGTCCCGTCGGACGGATCACCTGTTCGACGATCACGCCCTGGGCCTGCTCCAACTCATGATCCGCGGGCGTCGCGCTGACGTAGATCAGCTGATGGACCATCTTCTGGAACTCTTCGAACCGCAGGGGCCGATTGTCGAGCGCCGAGGGCAGCCGGAATCCATGCTCCACCAGCGTCTGCTTCCGTGACCGATCGCCTTCGTACATCGCCCCGATCTGCGGCACGGTGACGTGGCTTTCGTCGACGATGAAGAGATAGTCGTCCGGGAAATAGTCGAGCAGACAGGTCGGTCTCGACCCGGGCTCCCGTCCAGCGAGATGCCGGGAGTAGTTCTCGATGCCGGGACAGTGCCCCACCTCCCGCAACATCTCGAGGTCGTAACGCGTGCGCATCTGCAGCCGTTGCGCCTCCAGCAGCTTCCCGCCCGCCTTGAGATGGGTGAGCCTCTCTTCGAGCTCGGCCTGGATGCCTTCGACGGCTCGCGCCAAAAGCTCTTCCGGCGTCGAGAAGTGCGTGGTCGGAAACGCGATCATCCCCTCCTGATCGCGGATCACATGCCCGGTCAGCGGATTGAAGACGCGGATCTTTTCGACCTCGTCGCCGAAGAGCTCGATCCGATAGCCGACCTCGGCATGCGAGGGAAACACGTCGATGACGTCGCCCCGGACGCGGAAAACGCCGCGTTTGAACTCATAGTCGTTCCGCTGATACTGGATCCGCACCAGCTGTTCGAGGATCGCCTCGCGCGAACGTTCCTCCCCCACCTTGAGCTGGAGCGTCTGCCGCCGAAAGGCCTCCGGCGAGCCGAGTCCATAGATACAGGAGATCGATGCGACGATGATCACGTCCCGCCGTTCGAGCAGCATCGCCGTCGCCTCCAGGCGCAGCCGGTCGATGTTCTCGTTGATCGACGAGTCCTTCTCGATATAGGTGTCGGTGTGCGGGATGTACGCTTCGGGCTGGTAGTAGTCGTAGTAGGAGATGAAGTAGCCGACTCCGTTGTCCGGGAAGTACTGTTTGAACTCCCCGTAGAGCTGCGCCGCGAGCGTCTTGTTGTGCGAGAGCACGATCGTCGGTCGCTGCGTCTTGGCGATGACGTTCGCGAGCGTGAACGTCTTGCCGCTGCCCGTCACCCCCAGCAGAACCTGATGCTTGTCGCCGCGCTCGACTCCCTCGACCAGCTCACGGATCGCTTCGGGCTGGTCGCCGCGCGGCTCGTACTTCGATACCAGTCGAAAGGTCATGCGGGGGTGCTCACTCTCTCTCGCTCAATGGACCATGGGGCGGCGCCCCGGGTGGATCGGACTCGACCGAAGGCGTCACGATACCAGAACCGAACGAACTGACGCGCCTTTGGACCACCCCCGCGCCGAACCACGTTCGCTCGGCGACTCCGGGTTCGGCTCCACCCCCGCGGCGATCCGGCGCGCGACCGTCCAAAGCGAAGTCGTCGGTCGGGTCGAAGCGGATCAGCACGGGCCCGCGGGCTTTCGCGCAGCACGGCCACCTGCGGCCATGAGGTGCCAAACCACTATTTTACAAATATTTACAGATGCGGCCAACCTCTGCCCGTTCGGGGAGTTGGGCCACAGCGCGAGATAAGGCATTCCCCCATCTTCGACTTGCCGTTGTAACCACGCGAGTTGCGTCGATGGCATCGTGATTGCGGCGATCCCTCCGACGTCGTTTCGTAGTCCGTCCGAGGAGGTAGAAGATGAGTCCGCGCCGCCGCAACACCTGGAAACGAATCCTCAGCCTCAGCACGGTTCCCGTGACCCTGGCCGGGATGCTGATTCTGAGCGGATGCGGTACCCACGACCCGGCATCTCCGGGCGCGTCCACCGATGCTTCCTGGATCGGGGACATGCACCAGGATGACGTGGCCCTCGGCAA
>JAGQHR010000648.1 GCA_020431745.1 Candidatus Eiseniibacteriota bacterium | reverse complement strand
ACGCCGGTCACGCAGATGAGCTGGCCCAACGGGATCCGCACCTGAAGGTTCTGCAGGTTGTGCTCCTGCGCTCCCACGACCTCGATCGCCGTACCGTTGCCCGGACGGCGCGTCTCCGGCAAGGGGATCGAACGCGTGCCCGAGAGGTACTGACCGGTCAACGAATCCGGGTGCTTCATCACTTCCTGAGGCGTCCCCTGCGCCACGACGGTGCCGCCATGCACGCCTGCCCCCGGCCCGAGATCGACCAGATGATCGGCGGCGCGCATCGTGTCCTCGTCATGCTCGACGACGACGACGGTGTTCCCCAGATCGCGCAGATGGAGGAGTGTGTTGAGAAGCTTCTGATTGTCACGATGATGGAGCCCGATCGACGGCTCGTCCAGGATGTAGAGCACGCCGACGAGCTGCGATCCCACCTGGGTCGCCAGGCGGATCCGCTGCGCCTCGCCACCCGAAAGCGAGGCGCTGCTGCGATCGAGCGTGAGGTAGCCGAGCCCGACGCTTTCCAGGAAGTGCAGGCGATCCCGCACTTCCTTCTGCACGGGCCCCGCGATCTTCTGCTCGCGCTCGCCCGGCGCCAGCTCGGCCACCGCTGCCAACGCATCCGTGACCGAGAGCCGGGTCCAGCCGTCGATGTTCCAGCTTCCGATCCGGACGGCCAGGCTTTCCGGACGCAAGCGGGCCCCCGCACAGCTGCCACAGGCCTTCGGGCTCATGAAACGTTCGATCCACCCGCGCATCTCTTCCGACTGCGTCTCGCGATAGCGCCGGAGCAGGTTGGGGATCACACCCTCGTAGGTGGTGCGCCAGCGGATCTCTCCTTTGCGGCCCTTGTGACGGACCTCGATCTCCTCACCGCCGGTGCCGCGAAGGAGGAGCTTGCGGATCTTGGCCGGCAATTTCTCCCACGGCGTGTCCAGCTCGAATCCGTACTTCTCCCCCACCGCGCCGAGGATCGAGCCGTGCCAACCCGACTCGGCATCCCGCCACACTCCGAGCGCGCCTTCGCTGAGCGACCGCTTGGGATCGGTGACGACGAGGTCCTCATCGATGTCCTGCAGCATGCCCAGTCCCTGACAGTCGGGACAGGCGCCGTAGGGACTGTTGAACGAGAAGTTGCGTGGATGCAGGGGATCGAAGCTGATCCCGCAGCTCAGGCAGGCGGCCTGCTCGCTGAAGAGCTGCTCCCCGCTCTCTCCGAGCACCCGGACCACGCCCTGTCCGACCTTGAGCGCGGTCTCCAACGAATCGGAGAGGCGTTGCCTCCGACCGCGTTCCGGTCGGATCCGGTCGACGACCACCTCGACGGTGTGCTTCTTTTTCTTGTCCAGGGTCGGAAGCTCTTCGTCCAGCGCGTGGATCTCGCCGTCGATGCGCACGCGGAGGAACCCCTGGCGCAGCAGGCCTTCCAGCTCCTTCTTGTATTCGCCCTTTCGCCCCTCGACGACCGGCGCGAGGATCTGGGTCTTCTGTCCATCGAAGGAGTCGAGCACCTGTGCGACGATCTCGTCGATCGACTGCCGCGAGATCCGTCGATCGCAGCGCGGACAGTACTGGACGCCGATCCGTGCGAAGAGCACCCGCAGATAGTCGTAGATCTCGGTGGTGGTGGCGACGGTCGAGCGCGGGTTCCGTCCCCCCTGGCGCTGTTCGATCGAGATCGCGGGCGAGAGCCCCTCGATGTGGTCGACGTCGGGCTTCTCCATCTGCCCGAGGAACTGACGCGCGTAGGCCGAGAGCGATTCCACGTAGCGTCGCTGCCCCTCGGCGTAGAGCGTGTCGAAGGCGAGCGAGGACTTCCCCGACCCGGAGACTCCTGTCAGAACGACCAGCGCGTCCCGCGGCAGCGTCAGCGTGAGGTTCTTCAGATTGTGTTCGCGCGCACCCTCGATATAGATCTGCTTCACCGTGCCCTCGATCCGTTTCGCGTTCTCCCGCTGACCGTCGTTGTCCGGCGCCGGCGGAGACGACCCGTTGCCGCGCGTGGAGGCGGCTTCCGACCCGGCTCTGGAAACCCATCGGATGCACGGTGCACCGATCGGGATCGTCCGAGACTACCACACCGTACGTTTGTTTGCTATGAGTTTCGGGGATATCGCCGACCGGCGGAAGGGACACTGTACCGAATCCCCGGCCACCGCGGATAGATCCACCGCGGCCACGAAGACGAGACACGCGCGTGCCGCCGGAGACCATGCGGCACGGGGACCCGTCGCGGCTACTCGTGACGCAGGGCCTCGATCGGATCGAGCCGGCTGGCGCGATGCGCCGGATAGATCCCGAAAAAGACTCCGACCCCGACGGACAGGAGCAGCGCGATTCCGATGCCGAGCGGCGTGACCGCCATCCGGAGTCCGGCGGTCAGACGCACCAATCCGGCGAGCCCGAATCCGAGCGCCATCCCCACCAGTCCGCCCACTCCGGTGAGCGCGATCGCTTCGATGAGGAACTGTCCCAGGATGTCCCGGCGACGCGCGCCCAGCGCCGCCCGCAGACCGATCTCGCGGGTCCGCTCCTTCACGGAGACGAGCATCATGTTCATGACCCCGATGCCACCCACGAGAAGCCCGATCGAGGAAATCACGAGCGTGAGCAGATAGACCGCGCCCGTGACCTTGCGATAGAGCTCGAGCAGGTTCTCCTGACTGGTGATTCCGAAGTCGTTCTCCTGGTCGGCCCGCACGCCCCGGCGGCGGCGCAGGAGCTCGGTGATCTCCTCCCGCGCGGACTCCGTGTAGGACGGTCCGTACGGCCGGATCGTGAAGTAGTCCACGCTCTCCCCGTATCCCACCTTCTGGGCGACCACGGGGAGCGGCGCCGCCACCAGGTCGTCCATGTTCTGGCCCAGGAACCGTCCCTTCTCCGCGAGCACACCCACGACCTGGAGCG
>JAGQHR010000647.1 GCA_020431745.1 Candidatus Eiseniibacteriota bacterium | reverse complement strand
CAACGAGCGGGAGTGTCTGCTCGCCGGGGTGACCTTCAAATCGATCGGCGGCGGTGCGGTCACGCAGATCTACGACACGATCGAAAACGAGAACATGGAGGTCGTGCTCCTGGAGAAAGCGCCCCGGGTCTGCGTCTATACGCCGCCCACCGCGCAACCGTGGGACGATGCGGTCACGATGGCGCTGACCTACGCGGACATTCCCTTCGACAAGGTGTTCGACAAGGAGGTCCTCTCCGGAAAGCTCGCCGACTACGACTGGCTGCATTTGCACCACGAGGATTTCACGGGGCAGTACGGCAAATTCTACGCCGCCTATCACAGCGCGAGCTGGTACATCGAGGAACAGCGGGAGGCGGAAGCCGAGGCCGCCGCCGCGGGGTTCTCGACGGTCTGGGAGCTCAAGCAGGCTGTGGTCCGGCGGATCAAGGAGTACGTCGCTCAGGGAGGGTTCGTCTTCGCGATGTGCTCTGCCACCGACACCTTCGACATCGCGCTGGCCGCTCAGGGCGTGGACATCGTCGATGTGCCCTTCGACGGGGACCGGCCCGACCCCGGCGCGCAGCAACGGCTCAACTTCGACAACTGCTTCGCGTTCGAGAACTTCACCCTCGTGATGGATCCGATGGTCTACGAGTTCTCCGACATCGACATGACCGAGTCCGCGAACCGGCGTGGCCAGGCCGCCGACTTCTTCACCCTGTTCGATTTCTCGGCCAAGGAAGACCCGGTCCCGACCATGCTGACCCAGGACCACGTCAACGTCGTCCCCGGCTTCATGGGACAGACGACCTCCTTCAACAAGCGGCTGCTCAAGAAGTCCGTCATCCTGCTCGCGCAAACCGAAGGAACGGACGAAGTTCGCTACGTCCACGGGAACTACGGGCAGGGGACCTTCACCTTCTACGGCGGGCACGATCCGGAGGACTACCAGCACCGGGTCGGCGACCCTCCGACCGACCTCCGGCTCCATAAGAATTCGCCGGGATATCGACTGATCCTCAACAACATCCTCTTTCCTGCCGCTGAGAAGAAGGAGCGCAAGACCTGAGCCATCCCGGGAATTCTCTTGACTGACCTGGGGCGGATTCTGACGATTGCGCGGAGGGGCCGGCCGCATTCGGTGACAGGGTCACGAAGACGTCCCCATCGGGTTCGGGAGGGATGGTGAGGGGGCACGCGCGGGGCGCGGGCTCCGGGAGGAGGGGAAGGGAACGATGAGAGCTCGATTCGCCCGCTGCCTGCGCTGCAAAGAGGGGGTGCTGCTTCCCCTCTCCGACTACGGAAGAGACGGTGCTCCGATCAAGTTCAAGGCCTGGGCCTGCAACAATCCCACGTGCGGGTTCAACATCCGGATCGACAACGGAGAGATCAGCTACGGACGCTCGATCAGTCAGTCGACCAAGTGAAGTCGGCATGAGCGCTCTTCCGAGTCCGTGCGTCCGATGATCCGCGCGCTGATCTTCGATCTCGACAACACTCTGACCGACTTCATGAAAATGAAGGAGGCCTCGATCGACGCTGCCATCGAGGGCATGGTCGACATGGGGTTGCCGCTTTCCCCCGAGGACGCGAAGCGGCGCATCTACGCGATCTACGAGCAGGAGGGGATCGAGTACCAGCTGGTCTTCGATCGCTTCCTGCAGGAGTGCATGGGCCGGGTTCCGCCGGAGCTGCTGGCTGCCGGCATCCTCGGCTATCGGCGCGCCCGCGATTCGTCGCTCATCCTCTATCCCCACGTGCGCATGACCCTGCTCGAGCTGCTCCGGCGCGGTCTCGGACTCGCGGTGATCTCGGATGCGCCTGCGGTGCAGGCCTGGCAGCGCTTGCACCAGCTCGCGCTCCAGCACGTCTTTCGCCCGGTCATCACGTTCGAGGACACCGGCGAGCGCAAGCCGAGCCCCAAACCGTTCCGCCGGGCCCTCGAGGCGCTTTCCGTGACCGCCGACGAAGTGCTGATGGTGGGCGACTGGCCCGCGCGGGACATGCTGGGCGCCCGGGGCGTCGGCATCCGCACCGTGTTCGCCCGCTACGGAGATACCTTCGGAACGGTCGAGTCGGGTGCGGACTTCGAGATCGACGACATCCAGGAGCTGCTCGGCATCGTCGAGACCCTCAATCGTTCCTGACGCGATCTGCGCAGCCCGGCGCAACGCGGTATCGCGGGGACTGGACCCACGCCGCGGGCGGTGCGATGCTCCCCCCTCGTCGGACCGCATCAGAACGAGGACGTCGGTGAAGCTCGTTTCGCAATCCCAGATGCAGGAGATGGATCGGCGCACCATCGCCGGGGGCACGCCGGGCAGCACGCTCATGGAACGAGCCGGTCGTGGGCTGCTCCGGTCTCTCCTCGCGCACGCACCCCATCTGTCGGCCCGGCCCATTTGGATCCTCTGCGGCAAGGGCAACAACGGGGGAGACGGCTTGGTGCTGGCTCGCCTCCTGCGGGATCGGGGCGTGCATCCGCGCGTCCTCCTGCTCGCGGACCGTACGAGCCTGACCGGGGACGCCGCGCTCAATGCGGACCGGGCCGAAGCTGCCGGCGTGCTGCTGCGATCACCGGGTCCTGCCGACCTCGCCGCGTTGCAGACACTGGCGCCGGAAGCGATCGTCGTCGACGCGCTTTTCGGAACCGGCCTGAGCGGCGCGGTGCGTGGCCCGGCCGCCGAGTGGATCGAACGGCTCGGGACGACGCGAGCCCGGATCATGGCCGTCGACCTGCCCTCGGGACTGGGTGCGGACGCAGCCCTCGTGCCAGGGCCGGCGGTTCCCGCCGATTGGACGGTGACCATGGCGTGGCCTAAGCGCAGCTTCTTCTTTTCGCCGGTGCGGCAGTTGGTCGGGACGGTGGATGTCATCGACATCGGTGTTCCGGACGCGGTGGTGGACGAG
>JAGQHR010000064.1 GCA_020431745.1 Candidatus Eiseniibacteriota bacterium | reverse complement strand
CAGACACGTGGGCCGGCGTGATCGTCAGGCCATCCTCACCCATCTCGTGGCGGCGCTCGGTGGCGTCGCGTTCGCGATGCTGATTCCCCGCATTGCATTGGCGTGGAATACTTTAGCCGACTTGCAAAGTGCCGAGAAGGAAGCCGGTGCGAAGGACCTGCCCATTCTCCTGACCGTGGGCGCCGACTGGTGCGTCGACTGCGAGCAGTTCGAGGAGGACGTCGAAAGCGTCGGCTCGCTCCAGGAGGTGTTCGGAACCCGCGTGCTCCGGTTCGCGGTCGATGCCGAACACGGTGACGGTATCCAGATTGCCGAGGACTACCACGTCGGGCGGTATCCCAGCTTCGTCCTCGTGAACGAGCGCGGACAGACCATGGATCGCTGGTACGGCTACACCGGCGTCGACAACTTCCTCGAGCATCTCGGGGCGGCCTTGGCGGATCCGATGACGATTTCGGAGCGCATGACCCGTTTCCAGCGCGACCCGAGTGCCGCCGATGCGCGCAAGCTCGCCGAGCTGCGGCAGTTCGAGGGTCTCTACGCCGAGGCCGTCGCCTACTACCGGCAGGCCCAATCGATGTCGACCGACGGTACCGACTACGAAGACCTCATCCTGTGGGCGATGGTGGAGGGTGCGCACAAGCGGAGCTTCACGCTCGAAGACGTGAAGGATGAGGCGGACCGTT
This sequence comes from Candidatus Eiseniibacteriota bacterium, assembly GCA_020431745.1. Classification (GTDB taxonomy): domain Bacteria; phylum Eisenbacteria; class RBG-16-71-46; order CAIMUX01; family CAIMUX01; genus JAGQHR01. Next base: position 9,582 of record JAGQHR010000064.1, on the reverse strand, counting down.
TGGTGCAAAAGTCGGGACGCTCGCCTGCGACGCAGCTTCGCGTGGCCTATTCGTTGGTGAGTCTGGCGCTCTCGCAGGGGCGGCCCGATGTGATGCGTCCGTACCTCAAGACCGCGATCGAGGCTTCGGAGAGCAGCGACGATCCCAAGGTGCAGAAGATGCGCCAGCGGATGTTGCCCGAATACGCGCTCTACATCCAGAACGACGTCGATCGCGCCATGGTCTATCGCAAGGACGCCCTCCCGGAAGGGTGGGAGCGCGACGGAATCCAGCTCAACAATCTCGCCTGGTGGTGCTTCGAGAATCGAGTGCGCCTCGAAGAAGGCGAGCAGTGGGCGAAACAATCGGTGAAGATCTGCATGCCGGGCACGGCGCGGGCGAACGCGTTGGATACGCAGGCGGAGATCGCCAACTTGCGGGGCGACCCGGCCGAAGCCGTCGAGCTGATGGAGCGGGCCGTGAAGGAAGCTCCCCACAACGAGTACTTCCGCCAGCAGCTCCAGAGATTCCAGGAGATCCTGAAGAACAAGGGGCGTTGAACCGGGTCGCCCCCAGGGTGACGGTGGAGGCGCGGTCCCGCGGCGTCCGCAGCTCGGAGGCCTCGTCCCAGCGTTCTTCGTGGAGGGCATCCCCGGGGCTGTCTGGATCGATCGGGACGCAGTTCACGTCGCGCTGCGGTCGAGGGAGGTGGGCGGATGCGTGAGCCGGATGAGCGTGAGTACCGCGTCGAAGAGGAAGCCCCCGGAAAGTTCCGCGTGCTCAGCTCCGCGGACCTGACCGTCCTGGTCTGCCGTGACCGCGCGGATGCAGAGCAACACGCCACCCTGCTCGAGGAAGCCTTCCGGCGGGGCTACAAACGGGGCTACCGAGACGGCAAACACGCGAAATGAGTACCCGAGCCCCCTCGCGTCGACCCGAGCGATTCGGGAGCGATCGGGTCGGCCGGAGGATCGTAGCGATAGGAGTCTCCCATTCGATCTGATCATCGATCGCCTTTCCCCGCGGTTCGACCTGGGGAGTTCGGATTGCTGGTCGACCTCTGGATCGCTGGAGACGTAGCCGCCTTCGAGCGATTCGAACACGACGCCGCCGCATTGATGGCGGACCACGGAGGCGCCGTCACGCGTGCGGTGCGCCACCACGAGAACGAGTCGAACGAGGATCGGACTTCCGCTGACGTCGGCGATTCCGACGGAGGAGCCGCGGAAAGCGGGCGCGCGCGCCCGGGGCCCTTCGAATCGCACCTGGTGACGTTCCCGAGCCAGGCCCACTTCGACGCGTATCGCGCGGATCCACGCAGCCGGACCCTGGCGGAGCGGCGTGCCGCGGTGATCGCACACACCGAAGTTCGCGTCCTGGCGGACGCGCGCGATCCGCTGCAGGGGATCCGGCGGGACGGTCCTGCCGAGTGCTATCGGAATCCCGGCCAGAGACGAAGTCTGATGGATCTGTTCGACGATGCGTTTCCGGGTCTTTCGGGCGGTATCGCGAGGGCCGCCGAGAGCGGGTGGGACTGGGCCCTTCTGACTGAACCGTTCGTCGCGTGGGAGGACGGGGAAGCGGTGGGGCACGTCGGAGTGCTCGAGCATCGCATCCGTCTCGACGGGAGAGACGTGCTCTGCGCAGGGGTCCACGCCGTCGCCACTCGATCCGATCGCCGCGGTCGGGGGATCGCCCGCCGCCTGTTGACGGAAGCGCTCCACTGGGTGGATCGACGATATGGGCTCTGCAAGTTGACCACGGACGTGCCTGCCGTGTACGCGCCCCATGGCTTTCGGACGGTTCCTCTGCACCGGTTCCTGGTCTTGGAAGCGGCGCCTTCCCAACGGCATTCGTCCCGACCTTCGGGAGACGCGTCCGAATCGGTGGGAGCGCAGGCGAGACCGGGAGCGGGACCGTCGCCGCGCATGCTCGATCTACTCTGCAGCGTCCGGGACCCGGCGAGCGATCGGCTCTCCTCTCTGGATCCCGGATGGCTGGCCGGCATCGACCTGGCACTGCAGGGTCGGGTCTCGCGGGACCTCACCGGCATCCCCGGGCTGGGTGCGTTCGTCGATTGGACGGTGCGCGACGGGGCTCTGGAAATCCACGATGTGATCGCGCCGTCCCTTCCCACCTTGCCGGAGCTGCTCGCCGCCGCTCCGCCTCACGAGCGCGTCGAGCTCCACATGGCGCCGGATCGGCTCGCCCCCGATGCCGTGCCGATCCCACAGCCGGAGGTCGGCGTTCTCATGGTGCGAGGCGAGTGGCCTTTCGGCGACGACGTTCCGTTGGCGGTTTCGCGACTGGGCGAGCACTGATCGGTCGGGGTTCGGGGTCGCGCGGGCTCGATCGCTACTCGGGCAACCGGCGGACGACTTCCCGTCGCAACGCGTCGGCTTCCGCAGCGTGCGATCCGGGTCCTTCTGCGATCCGGGACAGGAGGTCGGCGGCCAGGCGTGCGTCATCGCGATGCGATCGGCGCAGCAGAGCGTTGGCGAGCTGCCAGCGCGCTTCGGATCGGTCCGCCTCCGTCGTCGCGATGGTTTCGCTGCGCTCCAGGGTTTCGATCGCTTCTCCGACCTGATCTTCCAGGAGGAGAGCCGAACCCAGAAGCAGGGTCGCCTCGAAATGAGAGGGGTTCTCGTGAACGAGCGCTTCCAGCGCCACGACGGCACCGGCGTAGTTTGCCCGCTGGTACAGAGTGATCGCCTCCATCCAGGATGCTTCGAAGGATCCTGCATCGGGCACCGAGCGGGGAATCCGCAGCTCGAGCGCGTGCACGTTTGCGAGATCGCGCGTATCGACTCCGCGCTCCGGACCGAAGATGAGGAACGCGAGCGCACTCAGGGCGACGGCGGCGAAGGCCCAGCCGATGGGCCACGAAACTCGGAGAGGCCACCAGGATCGAGGTGCCTTCGTCCGGTCCTCACGAGGTGAACGAGAAGCGTGCGGCGTTTCCGTGGTCGGCAGATCCCCTGCGGGCGACTCGGAGCCCGACCGGAACAGCGGCTCGGTGCTCATCACCGGAATCGGAAGATCCATCGCCTCGATGTCGGGCAGCATACGCAGGGTGGCCAGATCCTGTTGGCACGCCCGGCAGGCCGCGAGATGGGTGGACTCGACGCCCGAGAGCGGTTCTCCGGATTCCGCGTGAACCACCAACCGCTCGGACGCGATGTGGGTCAGACCTTGAGTGAGGGCTGCTTCGAACAGCTCACGACCGAACTTCACCTCGAGGGCGCAGTCTTCACACTCCCGGATGTGCTCGGCCGCCGAGTCGACCTCGTCCTCCGTCAGCGTGCGCTCCGTCAGCTCCCGCAGAAGGTGTAGGACATGCTCGTCTTTCCGTTCACTCATGGTCGTCTCGTTCCGAAGAGGCCAGCCGCAAGGTTCGCAGACATCGACTCACGCGCGCGCGAATCGAGCTTTCCGCCAGATTCTCCTCTCGGGCGAGCCTCGCATAGGCGACGCCGTGGAAGAACACGTTCTCGATGAGCTGGCGGCATCCGTCATCCAATCGATCCAACATCGCGGCGGCATCCCGGGCGGGGTCGGTTCCGAAGGATCCACTGGGCCAATCCGCTGCCGGGGATGATTCCGCCGTCATCTCGCGTGCCTTTCGCCGGCGTTCGCTGCGCAGGGTCTGCAGGAGCGAGGCCTTCACGATGGAGTAGAGGTAGCCACGTGCCGACCCTGTTCCCTGAAACCTCTGCAGACCGGTGCCGAATACCCGAATCGCCGCCTCCTGGGCGACATCTTCCCAGTCCGCACTCCCCATCGCCGATGCCGAAGACCGGCGACACACCTCGCGGGCAAGCGTCCGGACGTATTCCCCCAACGCACGCGTGGCCTGGGGATCCTCGTTTCGGGCCCCCGCGATCCAGGCGGCGATCCGACCGTCGTCGCTCAAGGGCCGGTCGCTCCCGGCGCGAAGTCTCGTCGAAGCCTCGGCGCGGCCGCGACGGTCGCTCCTGTCGGGGCCGCGTCCGCATCTGCTCGCCATGGAGTACGTTGCCGCGTGTGAGGGAAATGCTGCAAAGAAACTCCTAATCCAGCGTCAACCGAAAGGGCCCGGTGGCGAAGTCGGGCCGCAAGGGCCCGCGTGCGGCGATCCTAGCGCCACTCATTCTCGAGATCCGGAAGAAAAACGAAGAAACCCGCAACACCGCCGGCCGCGGCGGCATCGTGAGGTTGTCCGCCGTTCCCTCGGGCGGTCAATGGCTGGAGTTGATCGGGCTCCCCAGGAGCTCGGGCATCCCGGGACGCGAATCAGCACGATCGCGCGGCCGCCCGGGATCTGCTTTCTCCGGCTCCCAAACGACACCAACGAACCCTGGTTGCGGTTGCTCGTCCCATGGGCGACGGACCGTCTGCAGTGGAGGATCCGATTGTGAAAGCTCGAACCATCGCCTCAGCATCGAGCAGGTCCGAGAGGGAGACCTGCGAGCTCGCCCGATTCGTCAATGACCACACCGTTCTCCAGTCCACCGCCGACTTTCGAGATCGTGGCGCCGGGAACGAGCGGAATCACCGCTGGTTCGTGCGCGTGTTCGTCGCCATCTCCATCGCGCTGCTGCCGCTGTTCGGTCCCACGGCCTCCGCGGTAGCCCAGAGCCAGGGTCAGGCCTCGGGGGATGCTGCCTTCGTGCCCAACGAGGTGTTGGTGCGTTTTGCGCCCGAGGCCTCCTTTGCGGAGCGGTCGCAGGTCGTGTCTCTGCAGCAAGCCACCGTCGTACAGGAGTCCTCGCAACTCGGCTATTCCAAGCTGCGCCTGACGGGGGATATCGGCGTTGAGGAAGCGATCACCCGACTCTCGATGGACCCGGCGGTCGTGTGGGCCGAGCCGAACGGATTCTATGAAGCCGATGCGGCGACGCCCCAGGATCCCATGTTGGTGGATCTGCCGGGCACGCCCGAGAATCAGTGGGGCATCTTCAAGACCGGCGTGTTCGATCTCTGGCGCTATGGAACCGGCGCGGGTCCGATCATCGCGATCGTCGATACGGGGATCAACAGCTTCGGAACGCCGCACCCCGATCTGGCCGCCAATGTGCTCGCCACGGGAATCGACTACGTCGGGGACGATACCAATCCGACGGACGAGGGTGCCGGTGCGCCCGGATATGGCCATGGGACGCATGTCGCCGGAATCGCCGCCGCGGAGTCGAACGACCTGGGAATCGCCGGAGTCGACTTCCAGGCCAAGCTTCTCTTCGTGCGCGTGCTCGACTGCACGGCGGGTGGGCAGTGTCCGGGAACGTACGAAGACATCGCGGACGGCATCCAGTGGGCGGCGGACCACGATGCGGACGTAATCAATCTGAGCCTCGGCGGACCGGACGCGTCCAACACCGTCCGCGCCGCCGTCCAGTACGCGATCCAGGCCGGCGCGATCGTCGTCGCCGCCGCCGGCAACGACGGAGCGCCCGTGCTCTCGTATCCGGCAGGCTTCCCGGAGACGATCGCGGTCGGCGCCACCGATGCGAACGACGACGTCGCGAGTTTCTCCAACTGGGGACCGGAGCTGGACGTGGTCGCTCCGGGCGTCGACATCTACAGCACGATCCCCGGTCCGAGCTTCGGCAAGAAGTCGGGCACATCGATGGCGACCCCTTTCGTCTCGGGACTGGCCGCGTTGATCACGGCCAAGAACCCGGCCATCACGCAAAGCGAGATGGAAACCTATCTGCAGCAGCATGCCCTGCCGCTCGCGGGTGCCAACGCCGAGCGGGACGGCTCCGGGCGGGTCAACTTCATGCCGCTGCAGGATTGGAGCGACGCCGAGCCGCCCTACCCGCCGGCGTCGCACGGGAACTTCGCCTGGGAGTGGCTGGGCGACGAGGCGTCTCCGGAGCCGACGATCGACGATCCGATGGACGGCGACTTCGTTCCCAACATCGGTCCGCCCGGGGTTGCCGATGGATACGACGACGGAGTCTTTCCGCCGTCCATCCTGGACCTCCCGTTCCTTCCCGAGCACCTCGACTTCGGCGGGAACGGACTCGACGTGATCATGAGTGTGAGTGGATTCGACGGTCCTCGCTACGATGCCAGCCCTGCCAAAAGCCTGCATCTGGACGTGTGGGCCGACTGGGACTCCGATCACGCATTCGAGGCCGGTTCGTCGGCCGAGCGGGTGGTGACCGACGCGATGTTCGATCCGTCGACTTGGGGTGGAGATCGGATTGGAACGTTCTTGCCGATCACGCCAGTCGACGAGCACATCCTGGGCAATCCGCTCGTCGTCCGGTCACGATTGGCCTACGGCGCCAGCGCGGGAACACCGGGCGGGAGCGTCGCGTTCGGCGAGGTCGAGGATGCCAAGGTGCTGAACTTCGTCGAGGACTTCGACGTCACCCACCGCGTGCACAGCCCCGGCATCTACATGGTGATGGACGGGTGGGCACCGGCCGACGATCCGACTCCGCCCTGCGTCAACCATGGCGAGTGGGAGTTCGTGACCACGCCTCACCCCGGTGGGCCGATGTCCGATCCGTGCAACGGAGTGATCGAGAAGATGAACATCCTCTCGTCTCCGAGGATGGATTGGACCGAGTACACCGCGGCCTTCGTTTCCGCGTGGTACTGCCACCAGTATCAGCCGTGCAGCGAATCCGAAGATCGATGCCGGTTCCGTGTCTTGCGCGACGGCGTGCCGTTCGACCTCGGTCCCGTGCCCGTCGGGTCCGGGCGTGTGACGTTCAACGTCTCCGATCTGTGCGGGAGCCCGGACGTCATCGTCGAAGTAGTCGAGGAAACGGATTTCCAAGGGTGGATCGCAATCGACGACGTCGTCATCTGGGGCTATGACGGTGAGGCTCCGGAGCCGATTACGGATCTCTCCCTCACGCGCATCGCCGGAACCAGAGAGCTCGACATGGATTGGACCGCGACGGACGAGAATCTCGATATCCCGTCCCCGCCGGCCGATCCGTTCGCGAACTCATACGACCTCCGCTACTCCAAGGATCCCATCACGACGGAAGGCGACTGGCGCCAGGCGACGCCGTTCCGGCCCGCAGACCTCGGATCCTCACCTCCGATTCCGGGAATGCCGGGAATGATCGATGCCGCGACCTTCCGGGCACCCTCGGCGTTCCAGGGATATCACGTGGCCGGGCGGATCGGCGACGAAGTCGTGAACCTCTCGACGCTCGGCAACGACGCCAGCGTGAGCAACACACCGACCTTGGGCGTCTCCGTCGCGTCCCTGGGAGACGAAAGTGGTGCGCCCAGCGACACCGTGGACCTCCAGTTCCGGGTCACCAACGAAGGAAACACCCCGGACCAGTATGCGATCTCCGCCTCGGAGAATCTGGGATGGCAACTGGTGAACAGCGCTACGCTGGTCGTGCTCGATCCCGCGACCTCGACTGTCGTTCCGCTTCGACTGCGGATCCCCCCGAGTGCATCGGCCAGCGATTCCGACACGGTCGTCGTGGTGGCGACTTCACTTTCGGACTCCTCCGTCTCGGATTCGGATGAAGCCATCGCGTATGTCGTGGTGAACCCCAGCTCCGCACCGGAGCTCCCGACCCCACTGGCGTCGTCGCTCGAACTGGCAGGCGCGAATCCATTCTCGGAGAGGGCATCGCTTCGGTTGACCCTGGCGGAGTCCGGTCCCGTTTCGGTGGCGATCTTCGATGCCTCCGGGCGCCGCGTGGATCAGATCCTGGATCACGCCTGGACGCCCGCCGGAACGCTCGCCATCACCTGGGACGGCGCCGACGGTGACCATCGCGATGCCGCGGACGGAATCTATTTCGCGGTCGCGAGGGCCGGCTCCTGGACCGAGCGGATCAGGCTGGTGCGCTCACGATAGCGCGGTAGAGGTAGGACGGCCGTGACGGATCCGAATGCTGGTCCGGCGGCGATCCAGCACGGTCTTGCGGTGATGATCGACGCGGACGATGGAAACTGGTCCATCGTCCGCGTTTGCTCCGGGGCCGCTGACCCTACCTCCTGAAACGAGCGACGTGTAGACTTCGCTCGATGGGGTCTCCACGGCAACCGACTTACCGCGAATCGCCGCCACGCGCGCTGTCCGGGAGCGACGAACGATCTCTTCCGGCGGCGCATCACGCGGGATCGAGGCACAGCATCGTCAAGAGACGGTCGGCCGTTCCTGAGACGGCTCCATCTGACGATCGGGGTCGCCCCTACGAACACGACCGATCACCCGGGAGGCCTCAGCGTCCCGGCTTCATCCACGCCGCGACGTTCCTCGTCATCGTCGCGGTCCTTTCCTCTGTCTCCGCTCCACTCCAGGCCGGACTCAGCGCGGAGGCGGATTCGCTCGACAAACGCGTACGCGTCTTGGCGACCGAGGGATACTTCGAGGAGGCCATCGCGGTCGCCCGCGAGCTGCGGACGCTCGACATCGCATCCGGTGCCGACTCGGCGCAGATCCGTTGGTACGACGTCTGGATCGAGAGTCTGACCGATGCCGCTGCGCTTCCAGATTCCGCACGACGGGAACTGGCCCAAGCCAATCAGCTGCAATTCGAGATCGGCGACGCCTGGGATCAGGGCCACTACATGCAGGCTCTGGGTTGGACCGAGGAGCAGCTGCGTCTGCGGCAGCGATGGTTCGGTCCCGATCACCCCGAAACGGCATATGCGCTGGGCTCTCTGGGCCGCGCCCTCTATCGCGTCGGAGGGCCCTGGGAGGCGGAAGCACCGATCCGGGAAAGCGTTCGCATCCTGCGCGATCGCTTCGGGAGCGATCACTTCCTGACCCTGGGGACGCAGACGTTTCTGGCCGAGCTCCTGGAGGGGCAGGGAAGCTATGAAGAGGCCGAGGAGCTGCTGCGTTCAGTAATCGCGGCCCGACGCCGTCGAACGGGACAGTCGGACCCGTCCTTGGCGGCGAGCCTCAATTCGTTGGCCGACGTGTACCGCAGGCTCGGCAAGCTCCAGGAGGCGGAGCAGGTGTTGCGCGAAGCGTTGCACATCAACCGGACGGCCGAGTACGAGTGGATTCCCGGGGAAGAGAAGTTCCGTCGCGATCAGGAGGCCGACCTCGAACGGGAGCTCGCCGAGGTGCTCTTGGATGAGGGGGATGCGGCGGAAGCGTCGGTCCATGCCGCGTTGGCGCTGCGAACCCGGCGGAAGTTCCACGAGGAGCCACCGGTGATCGCCACGATGCTCGCGACCCTGGGAGATGCCGAGGCGGAGCTGGGCCATCTGGAGCGGGCCGATTCCCTGCTGGAGGCGGTCGTCTCGATTCGTCGGGAGTACTTCGGCCCGCGCCACCGATTGCTCGCGGCTGCGTTGGGAAGCGTCGGACGTCTGCGTGAGCGGGAAGGACGATTGGAAGAAGCTGCCGCGATCTACGCCGAGAGCGAGACGATTCAGCGGGAGGTCTTCGGCCCGCATCATCCGGAGACGATGGGGACGGCGAATTCCCTCGCGACCGTCTTGTTCGATCTCCGGCGCTATGACGAGGCGAGGTCGCTTTGCCAGGAAATCGCGGACAACACCGACCGCCCCCGTGACCGCGGGCGAGCGTTGGAAACTCTGGGATCGATCCAGCTCGCGCAAGGGTCCGCTCGTGAGGCGGATCGTCTGCTCTCGCAGGCCGCGGACATCTACGAGACC